>CAMAQQ010000088.1 GCA_945860575.1 Ferrithrix thermotolerans DSM 19514 | reverse complement strand
CCGCGCAGTGGACTCGCATTAAAACACGGCGTCACTCTTGTCAACACACCAGGCATCATCGACAGCGGTTATCGCGGCGAACTTCAGGTGATCATGATCAACACTGATTCGGCCATGGATTACAAAGTCACTCGCGGTGATCGCATTGCGCAGTTGGTCATTCAAGAAGTCGTGGCAACAACTTGGCAAATCGTCGAACAACTTGAAGGCGAAGATCGTGGCGGTGGGTTCGGCCACTCAGGTCGGTAGCCGCAAGGTCGCTAACTGTCTTTCTTTGGCAAGCGTTGTGACAAAATCTCTCGTTTATATAAATCTTTAACTTGTTGTTCTGACAATCCAAGCAGTTCACTCATAACTTCTTCATTGTCTTCGCCACGATATTTAGCCACACCGCGAGTAGATGTATCTGAACCAGAAAAGATCCATGGCGAGTTCGGAAGTTTGATTTTGCCATTGCCACGATCGCTGACTTCTATAAATGCGTTACGTTGTTTAGCCCAATCAGTTTGTGCGACTTCACTAACACTGCGAAGTTGCCCCATTGCCAATTTGTGTTTGGCAAGTTCGGCTTCAAGTTCGTCAGCAGTTGAGATAGTTTCTGCCCAGTCTTCAATCAATTTCATCAGCGCGTCTAAGTTGGCGAGCCGTGTTTCTACAGTTTTGAATCGTGGGTCGTCAAGAAGATGTGGTGCTTTCATCGCCGCAACAAAGAAGTCAAATGTTCCACGCTCGGCAGGGTGACCGCTGACGACTGATGTGACACCATCGCCTGTGGTTAACACTGGATAATCTTCTGGGCGAAATGAACGAATTGAATCTGGTGAAACAGGTTGATCCCAGAGTGCATCGTGAGCGTGTTCGTTGACGTAAAGCAAAGTCTGCGCCATTGATAAATCTATATATTGACCTTCGCCAGTGCGCTCGCGCTGAAATAGCGCCGCCAAAATCGCGCTCGCACACTCGATTGCCGTATATACATCGCCATGACTAAACGGATCGTTGGCGTACTTTCCTCCGCGTGCATCACCTTGGCGCTTTGTTAATCCCATCTCGGCATTTATAACTGGTGCATAGGCTCGACGATCAACCCACGGGCCAGTGTTGCCGTAGCCAGTTATTGAAGCATAAATGAGTCTCGTATTTTTGGCGCGTAAAGTTTGTTGATCTAGTTGCATTCGTTTCATTACACCAGGTCGAAAGTTTTCAATCACGACATCGCACTTGTCGACAAGCTGTGTGATTAAATCAATCGCCTCAGGTTTGGTTAGGTCGAGTGAGATGTTTCGCTTGCCAACATTTTGCTGAATGAAATAGGTGGCGTTTGAATTGACGCGCGGACTCGAAAACCTGGTCAAGTCACCACTGGGTTGCTCTACCTTGATTACATCAGCGCCGAGATCACACAGCATTCTTGTCGCGTGTGGTCCAGATAAGACCCGCGTGAAGTCCAGAACTCGAACTCCTTCAAGTGGGCGCATTTGTTAGTTCAGCGTTACGCCGAGTGTGCGCAGTGCCAGCGACGCATACAACGCCACGCCATGAGCCATTGCCGACTCTTCGAACATCACACGGTTCGAATGGTTTGGCGCCGCTGTCATTGGGTTCACACCTTCGGGTGTGCCACCAAGAAATACCATCGCGCCCGGAATTTTATTTAGAACATAACTGAAGTCTTCGGCGCCCATAATTGGTGACGGCATGCGCACCGCTTTGCCTTCGCCGAGAACCGACTCAGCAACTTCGAGTGCGAAATCTGTGCTTGGTGCGTCGTTGACAGTCACCGGATAGCCGATTCTGATCTCGACAGTCGCTTGCATCTCATGAGCGGTGGCAATTCCTTCGGCAACACGGCGAATCGAATCATGAACTTTATTGCGAGTCCTTTCACTCACCGCGCGAATTGTTCCTTCAATCAATGCCGATTCAGGAATCACATTAGATGTCGTGCCAGCCACGAGTTTCGTGATCGTGACAACGGCCGGATCAAAAGTTTCGATTCGTCGTGTGATCATCATTTGCAGAGCCTGAACGATTTCGCACGCCACGGGTATCGGGTCGAGAGTTCTAAAAGGCTCAGACGCGTGACCACCCTTGCCAGTTATTTTGATCGATAAAACATCGCTTGAAGCCATTAATGGGCCACTGCGTGTGCCGATCGTACCTGCAGGCATCGACGAAGTTACATGCAATGCATACGCGGCGGTGATTGGCGATTCGCTGCCATCTTTATTTTTCGCGACATCCAGTAAGCCTTCTTCAAGCATAAATTTTGCGCCGTGGTAACCCTCTTCACCAGGTTGAAACATAAACAACACGCGACCAGGTATTTCGCTGCGACGGTCACTGAGCAACTTTGCCGCGCTGACCAACATTGACGTATGCGTGTCATGGCCACATGCGTGCATACAACCATCTGTTTGCGACGCAAAATCAAGACCCGTGTCTTCGGGCATCGGAAGTGCGTCCATGTCGCCGCGCAACATAACGGTTGGCCCGGGCTTATCGCCTGTCAACATCGCGGCAATACCACTTGTGGTTTCATGCAACTTGATATCAAGTGGCAGACCTTCAAGAGCGGTCAGAACTTGCTCGCGAGTCTTGGGCAGAGTGTTACCGATCTCGGGCCACTTGTGCAGACCGCGACGTAGCGCCACAGTCGCGTCCATTAATCCGCCAACTTGTTCTTTCAATGAGGTTGCCGTTCCGTGCTTTTCTTGAGCCGCTGAAACCGGTTTATTTGAAGTCGATTTTGCCATGTGTCAAGCGTACGCTCGGCATGCGTCTGTCTTATAAATGCAGATCGACCTGATAGCAACGAAATTCTCTGTGTATATTGGCAGACATATGTTGACCGTTGAATTCACGATCGAGCCGTTCGTTGAGGGTGATCCTGGCGTGCATGTCACCGGCGCCGTTGCGGCAGTTGAAGCACATGGCATCGCTGTTGATTTCGGCCCGTTCGGATCGCTGTTTAGTGTTGATGCTGAATCTTTGCCAACCGTAGTCGCTGATTTGTTGCGTGTTGCTTATGGCAACGGTGCAACATTCGTCAATGTTTCCGTGTCTCGATTCGACTCATGAAAGCCACGCATCAAGATCCGCTGATAAAAGTAATCGAGCCTCTGATCGCCGCGATTGGTGGCACGCTCATTGATGCAGATTCTGTCAAACCATCTGATGTAACGCTCGAAGTTGATGGCGTTATTGTTGCGGCTGTTCGCTTGCCAGCATTGCACGGCGCTTTAGATCGGATGATCGAATCGGTTGAACGCGAACTAGGTGCGAAACTTTCTGATTTGTCGCGCACCAGCAAACAACGGGCGATTCGCTTGCTCGATGAGCGAGGTGCGTTTACACTGCGCCGCGCGGTTGAAGATGTTGCTGATGCGATGGGAGTCTCGCGTATCACCGTCTACAACTATCTCAACTCACTTCACCGCTGACTATTTTTTGTCGCAACAAACCGCGATCAAGTAGTGCGCCATCGGGAAAAACCCTGTGTGAACAACTTCGTCGTTCATCGAGAACATGAATACCGAGTGAAAGTATTTCTTCATCAAATCTCTCAACTCGTTGCCAGACTTGCAGTTCACATGTCCGAATTTGCTGGCCTCCGACGCATAGGTCTGAGACTCGAGCGAAGGTATACCGATTATTAATGAACCATGTTTGTTTAGCGACAGGCAAATGTTTTTCAAAAATGCGTCTTCATTAACCGCTTCGATATGTTCTAAAACGTCAAGGCTGAAAATTCCGTCAAAGTTCTCTTGAAGTGGTGATGCGACCATGTCGTGAACCCTTGCATCTAGGTGCCAATCAGGTTGTTGGCGACTCTCAATGTCTTGAATAAACGTTTGGTCAAAGTCAGTAACCACAACTTTGTTCACGGTTTGCTGAACGAGTCTCGTCGCCGAAGCATCACCACAACCAACTTCTAAAACACTGTCAAACCCCTCAAACATCTTGCCAACGAACTTGTATCGCGAAAAAGCAAACAACATCCGACGAGGGTCGGTCTTCCATGAATAGTTGTAATGCGAACCTAAAGTTTCTGGCGACTGGCTTGCAATCTTCTCAAAAAGTTCTTCGTAGTAGTGTGAATCAGTTTTTTCAGAATCCAATATCATTCCTTTTTCGTTTGCGTGTAAGCCTAACTCAGGAACCCCTCCTAGAGTTTTCGCAGGTGTACGGCGCTCACTTTGTGGTCGGCACCTTTTTCAATCACGAGTGATGCACGGGCACGGGTTGGTTGAATATTTTCTTTCAAGTTTTTCCCGTTGATTCCTGTCCAAATTTCGTGGGCGAGTTCAACGGCTTGTTCTTGAGTCAAGTCCGCGAAGCGTCTAAAGAAACTGTTTGGGTCTTGAAAAACTGTTTTTCTTAGAGTTTGAAAGCGCTCGGTGAACCACGCCTCAATGTCGATCTCGCGGGCGTCGATATAAATCGAGAAATCAAAATAATCCGAAACGAACTCGGTATTGTCCGAACCAACTTGCAACACATTCAAACCTTCAATAATCAAAATATCCGGTTGATGCACGATCTCTTCTTGATCAGCCATTACGTCATAGATGACGTGGTTATATACGGGGGCAGAAACTTCTGGTGTGCCTGTTTTTACATCGCGTACAAACTGCAGCAGTCGCTTGGTGTCGTAACTCTCTGGAAACCCCTTGCGATTCATTAGCCCGCGTTCTTCGAGCACCGCGTTCGGATATAAAAATCCGTCTGTGGTGATTAGCTCGACACGGGGGTGCTCGGGCCAACGCATCAGCAACGCCTGCAAAATTCGTGCCGAAGTGCTCTTGCCAACTGCCACACTGCCCGCGATGCCAATTACATATGGCATCTTTGGCGCCATCGTGCCAAGAAACGTCGCAGAAACCCGATGCAAATTTTGTGTTGCTGCAACATAAAGATTTAACAACCTGGTCAGCGGTAAATAAATAGTCGCAACCTCGTCGAGATCAATTCGATCGTTGATACCTCGCAACGCCTCAAGTTCTTTTTCGCTCAGTGTGAGCGGTGTTTGTGCGCGCAAAAGTGACCATTGTTCTCGATCGAACGTTAAATATCGTTCTTGATCGTTGGGTGAAATCACGCTCTTAAATCTAATTAGTTATGCGGCAGTTACCCGACGTAGAAACTCAACCAATGGCGGATTAACCAAGTGCGCGTGCGTCAGGTTTGACGCGTGTGCCGCGCCTTCGATTGGGATGATCTTGCCTGCGCCGACTAGTCCGGCCCGCAATGCTTCGGCTCGCTCCATCGAGATCGCCGTATCGGCAGTGCCATGAATAATAATCGCTGGACATTTAATTTCGCTAAGCCTGTCTGTGATGTCATCGCGATCGAGCAAACAATTCGCCGTGGCTTTAACCGCTTCGCGCGAAAAGTTTTGCCATTTAGCAATCGTCTTGGCGTTTTCTATTGGCTCAGCAATAATTATGTTCGCGATCACGCCAGTTAAATCTGGCACTGGGCCATGTTGCACCCAGGTGTCAACCATCATTCGATAACCAGCCAAAGTTTCTTCGTTGTCGTTATCAGCCGCAGTATCTATAAGTATCAGTGCAGTTACGCGCTCGGGTGCTTTTAGCGCCGCACGCATCGTGAGAAATCCACCTTGTGACATTCCGCCGATCACACATTTTTTAATTCCCAAGTGATCCATTAATCCGAGACAGTCATCGGCTGAATCCCAATATGTGAAATCTTTTCCGTCCCATTTGGTCTG
>CAMAQQ010000087.1 GCA_945860575.1 Ferrithrix thermotolerans DSM 19514 | reverse complement strand
GAGATAATCACTATTTCATCAGGTGACATCGTCTCACACTTTTCTCGTGCGATTTTTAACGCAGGACGCCAAAGATCTATTTCTTCATAACGCCCATTGCCAACTAGTGGAAACTTTATGTCAAGTGGATCTCGAAAGTTCTGTTTTGTGAGTAGCGCAAAAACTAACACCAAAGATATTACGCCAACCGAAATTGCGCCTTGCAAGTTCGGTCTCGTTTTCAAAGTCCGTGGAATTAACAAAAATATTGCTATCCAATAGCAACACACAGGAGCAAAAAGCAATTGGCGTGTTTGAACTACACCCCCGATTAAATAAATTTGTAACATTTCGACAATGACAAACACTATGCCTAGACGCAAAACAATTTTAGGTATCGGCGATTCTGGGTTTTTGCGTCGCAAAAGCAATGCACCGAAGAACGGCACAGCAAAGAAAACAGCTGTCAACACGACGAGATGCATCAAGTTGCTAAGTGCGGTTTCGGTCAAAATCCATCTTGACGCTAAAGGTTCTGGAGCCATCTGTGTCAAAAGATATTTCACCGACCCTGGTATTCCATTAACAATGTTGGTCATATTTAAAGAGGGCACGCCACGATTTCTGTTTCCACCTGCTTCTTCAATCCATCCAAATGTTTGCGATGTTTGAGCAAGCTCCTCGGTCCAATCACCGAGATAGCGATATTGCGGCTCTTGGCGAACTTGCACATACAACGAGAACAGCAAACCGATGAAAAGACTTAGAGCGAGAAACCTGATTTTGTCACGAAAAAATTTATTGCGCCAATAGTCAAAAACAATCAGAACTAGTAAAACTGCAGTCACTGGATTAGAAGCTGCAGTGAAAAAAGCAAGAACTGACAGGCCAATCACTGCCGAATTTGATGTGTCGTATGCGTTGCAACAAATAACAGCTGATAAAGCCGTAAACATTGGCCAAAAAGAATTCCATACAACACCTTGCATACCAAGCCCTGGCAGCGGCACAAGTATCAGCACAAGCCCTGCAAGTGACGCCAATGTAAATCTATTGGTTACACGGTAAACGACCCAAAAAATTATTAGCGAATAAGAAGCCCACAATAATGTCGCGATTGAAAACAGAGTGATCGGTAAATACTCAAGAGGTGACCGAACTGCAAGATGCATTAAAATCGTTGGAAACAAAGTCCCATACGAATAATCATTAAGACTCAAGAACAAATTCTGTGAAAGTGCACTGCCAACGGCGATTCGCTCTTCGTTATTAAGCATGCGGTGTGCTCCCCATCCACGACCAACAAGTAGAACTAGATAGATGACGAAATTCGACCACAAAATATAGTGAAACTTATTTTTTGACGACAAGTTTTGAAAATAGTTAGTCATTTTAAAATCAATGTCCTATTCAACTTATTTTGCAGAAGAAAGTTTAATATTACTTGCGCCACTCAAGAACTTTAAAACTTCCGAGTCCGTCCAGCGCACACAGTGATTCAGACTCACTGATTCGACTACGCATTAACATTGCTTGCAAATCTGGTTTGGCGGCATGAGCCTGCCAATAATCTCTACCTTCGTCAACTAAAACACTCAAGCCATGCTTCCTGAGCCAATCTGCTTGATTAGAGATATTCGTTGGCTTTGCGATCATTTCAAGTTGGTCGATCATCACATGACCTGTGATGTCTTGCTCACCCGGTTGGCTCAGATAGTGACCGCCTAGTTCATGATCACGATATGTTCTAAGCCAATCACGCCATGGTTTAGTTGAAGCAATTTCAGTTGTCATGCAGTAATCAAAAATTGTCAACGAACCGTGTTCAACGAGATCCAAACTTGAAGCCAGCCACTTTTGCGCCTGTTGTTGCACTGGCAATCGCGTGCCAAGCGGCGGATTTTGTGGCAACCATGCTGGAGCATCCTCAACTGCGTGCAAGACCTCTAAAAATTTGCCATCACGTTCAACAACAAATGCCTCTTGCCATTGATTGTCAAACACAAACAACCTAAATGGCAGATTGTCTAATAACTCATTGGCGATAATCATGCCCACGAACGGTTCAACGAGCATTTGGTCTTGAGAGATGACTTCTTTTGGGTGCAGATTTCGTTGCGCAAGACTTGATTCAACCGCGATATACGAAATCGCTGGACGAGATTTGAGATCTGCCTTAAGCACACTTCGAGCAAGCGTGCCTGGGCCAGCACCAACCTCAACAATCGTAAATTCTTTTGGGCAACCTAGCTCGTGCCATCTTGAGTCGATGGCATGCGCGATAATTGCTCCAAATAATGGACCAACTTCTGGGCTGGTCAGAAAATCGCCGCGTCGACCTGCTGTGCCAATTGTGGTGTAAAAACCGTTCTGCGAATAGAGCGATAACTCCATGAACTTTTCAAACGAAATTGCATTATTCAACTCTGCCCTAATAGCGGCAGAAACTTGTTTAGCGGCTGATGGCACCGGCGATTTCGGCAAGATCAGCAAAATGCAGACCAACTCCAGGTAGTACTCCGAAAATTAAAGTTGCAGCGCTTGTGATTGCCAGCGCAATTGCTAAAGAACCTGGCGTCTTAATTAGTGTCGTGTCGCCATCTGGAACTGGTCGCATCCAGATTTCGCGCATTACATTGCCGTAATAGCCAAAAGCAATCACCGAGTTGACTGCGCCAACTAAAGCCAAGGTGTAACCCCACGAAGTCTGCGACTGCAAAAGCGATTGGAAGGCAACAAATTTTGCGATCCACCCGCCAAGAGGTGGGATACCTGCGAGTGACGCCATAAACAAGGTCATCAAAACACCAAGCGCAGGAGCGTAAGAAAATAGTCCTCCGAAACTTGAAATCTCGCCGCTTCGCGTTTTACGCGAGACTGCCAAAATTACTGCGAACACACCGAGGTTGGTTGCGGCGTAGACGATCATGTAGAGCACAACCGATCGCAAAGCAGAATCACCTGAGTTTGGCATTCCGGCAACCGCCAGTGGCATCAAAACGAAACCGCCTTGACTGATCGACGAGTAAGCAATCATTCGCACGATGTTGTGTTGTTTGAGTGCAAGCACGTTGCCGGCTGTCATTGTGAGCGCAGACAGCACCCAAATAAATGGCTGCCAAACATCTTGTGCGAGTGGAAAAGCTGTGTAGATCAGAACAACTAATGCCACGAAACCAGCGGCCTTTGATGCGACCGATAAGAAAGCCGTGACTGGCGTTGGTGCACCTTCATATGTGTCCGGCGCCCAAGTGTGAAACGGAACCGCTGAAACTTTAAATGCAAATCCAACGACTACGAAAACAACTGCAAGTGCATGTATCGCCGAGAATTCGCCTTCAACTGTAATTTTCGCCGCGATATCAACCAACAAAGTTGAATTAGTTGCACCGTAGAGAAGTGACATGCCATAGAGCATCACCGCAGATGCGAAAACACCGAGCACAAAATACTTGATGCCGGCCTCGTTGCTTCTTTCATCTCGCTTGCGCCACGCGGCCAACATGTATGCCGGGATTGATAGAAACTCAAGTGCGACGAAAATACTCACAAGATCTCGCGACGAAGTCATCATTAGCATTCCGAGCAAACTTGTCAGAAGCAAGAACCAATACTCACCGCGCCAGTATTCGCCTTCTTCAACATGCGAACTTGATAACAGAACTACTACATATCCAGAGAGTAGAAACACGCCCTTCATTACAAGACTGAAGTTGTCGACGACATACCTTCCGTCAAACATTGAACGCACTTGAACGTCTGACAATGCGAGTGTGAGAATTGGAATCATCGCTGCGAGCAAAGTGAAAGACGAGATGACCGACAACAGCCACTTTTTGCGATCATCAATGAACAAATCCAAGATCAACACGAGGCAAAGCCCGCCGGCAAGAACCAACTCGGGTGCGAGCCCGTGATAGTCAATAGTCGGCGCAACCCACTGCGCAGCGAGGACATTCAGAATTTGCAACTCAGCCCCCGAAAGCACTTAAAGTTACTTGAACTGCAGGGTCAAGTACTTTGAACAACAAGTTTGGCACGATACCCAACACGAGAATCGCTATTAATAGTGGTGTCCAAGCCACCCACTCGTAAATAGTGACATCATGAAGTTCGTCGTGACTTGAGTGACCGTCATGCGATGCATTTTTTGGAGTGCCAAATGCGATGCGTTGATAGAGCCACAGCAAGTACGCAGCAGCCAGCACTGTGCCAAGAGCGGCGATCACCATGAATACTCGAAACACTGTTTCGTTTAATCCAGCGGCTGGGCTATAAGCCGAAAGTATTGCAGGAAACTCACCCCAGAAACCTGCCAAGCCGGGCAAACCGAGTGAGGCCATCGCGCAAAACCCAAAAATCCATCCTAGGTGTGGCATTTGCGTCAGCATTCCACCTAGTTTTGAAATCTCGAGAGTGTGATAGCGCTCTTTGACACTTCCTGCGACGAAGAACAGCATGCCGGTTATCAAACCGTGAGCGACCATGCCAAACATCGCTGCGTTGATTCCGAAACTGGTCAGAGTCGAGATACCGAGCATCACGAAACCCATGTGGGCAACAGATGAGAATGCAATTAATCGCTTCATGTCTGTTTGTGCGAGACAACCGAGCGCGCCGTAGATGATTCCGATGACGGCCAGACCACCGATATATGGAGCCCACTCGCGGGCAGCGTCGGGCAAAATCGGCAACGCAATTCGCACGAATCCGTACGTTCCTAGCTTGAGCAAAATCGCGGCAAGGATAACCGAGCCCTGCGTTGGCGCTTGAGTGTGTGCATCTGGCAGCCAAGTGTGAAATGGAAACATCGGTACTTTGACGGCGAAGCCGACGAACATTCCAGCGAAAATCCAGATTTGAATATTTTTACCGATGCTGCCACCGTTCTCAATCAGATACGGAATGCTGAAACTCTCGGCACCTGTTTTGAAAAACAACGCCAAGAAAGCGACAAGCATCAACGCGGAACCGAACATTGTGTAGAGGAAGAACTTGATTGATGCATATTGGCGTTGCTCGCCACCCCACACACCGATCATGAAGAACATCGGCAACAATACGAGTTCAAAGAAAACGAAGAACAAAATCAAATCTTGGGCGATGAATGTTCCGGCCATACCGGTTTGTAAAACAAGCAACAGCGAAAAGAACGCCTTTGGTTTGCCTGGGCTCGGCACATGGTCGAGTGAATAAATTACAACCAGCAAAGTGATGACCATGCTCAATAAATAAAGCGGAAGACTGATGCCATCGACGCCAATAAAATAAGAACTCTTGATTACTGAAATCCAATTTTCGTTGGCAACGAATTGCATTTTTTCTGCTTGATCAAAATCAAACTTAAAAGCCGTGTAGATACCGACAGCGAGCGTCGCAATCGATGTGAACAGAGCAACGAGTTTGACCGATTGGTCTTTGGCTTTTGGCATCAGCATCATCAATACGACGCCAACCATTGGCAGGAACGTGCCGACGCTCAGCAACCAGTTGTTCTCCGGCAACATGTTCATATCTTTATTCTCCCTTTTTCAACTAGTTACGTATTAATAATGACGAGGACGAGTGCAGCGATTGCGGCTGCGCTAAATAATAAAGCTCCGTATTGACTCACTTTGCCTGATTGAGTTGGTTGTGCGGCGGTGCCGACTGACTTTGTAAAAGTTGCCGAGTTATTTACAGTGGCATCAACAACACGTTGATCAACGTTTTTGTAAACCCAACCCGAGAGTTTTCTCGTTGAGTTTGCAAAACCATGCAAAATCCCGTCCAAAATATTTTGATTGAACCAGTACGCGGCACTCGCAATTGGGTATGCAAT
>CAMAQQ010000086.1 GCA_945860575.1 Ferrithrix thermotolerans DSM 19514 | reverse complement strand
CTCGAGTGGTGCCTTGACGATCGCGCCGTCACAGTGGTTGCCAGCATTGACCCAGACCCGTTTTTTGACTTCACCCATGAACGCCCCGAGGTCTACTTTGACGAAGACGATGAACGAAATGTTCGGTGGCCAGAAAACGACATCGTGATTGCGCGCTTCCCCGAGGGCTCACGAGATCTAGTCGTACTATCGGGCATCGAGCCACATACGAACTGGAACATATTCTCTGAGTGCATTTTGCAAACTGCGAAAAATCTAAATTGCACGGTTGCCGTCACCGTCGGCGCAATCGCCGAGGCAATACCCCACTCGCGCACGCCGTCGGTGTTTGGAAGCACGACCAATGCGGCGCTCGCTCGCCGACTCAAACTTTCTCGACCCACATATCAAGGCGTCACCGGCATCGTTGGTGTGATGCAGGAGCGCTTCGAACGCGAACAACTTGCGGCAGTTTCATTGCGTGTTGGTGTACCGCACTACTTAACTAATGCTCAGCACCCGAAATCAAGTGCAGCATTACTGCGCCAACTCGAAATTGTGTTGGGTGTGCCTACACGCCATGCCGAACTTTACGAAGAAATTCAGCGTTGGGAAGAACTTCATGACGCTGCGGTCGAAGGCGACGCCCAAGTTTCAGAGCACCTCACGCAACTAGAGGCTGATTACGACGCCCGCGCCCAGTTCGAGATTCCGAGTGCCGATGATCTTGGTGCCGAATTTGAGAAATTTCTTCGCGAACAACCCGACGAAGATCCAGAAAAGTGAAAGTGCCCCGGACATAAGTCCGGGGCACTTTCTTCAGTGCTGAGGGGGCACTGAACTTCGCTAAACCAATTATTACTTCGAGTTGACTTTCTTTGCCTGAGCCTCTGCTGCAGTCTTAAGCGCACCTGTGAGTGGTGCGTAGCCGAGTGCCTCAGAGTTTGCAGGTGAATAAGTTGTCAAGATCCATGTAAAGAAATCAGCAACAACAGTATTCTTTGCACTCTTGGCTGTTTTTCCAAGGCCGTAAGTTACCGCAACTACTGGGTAAGCAGCCGTGTTGGTTGCTTGCTTGTAGTCGAAGGTTACGAAACCAACTGCGTCAATGGTTGCACCAGCCACGAACGCCGAAGCGGCGGCGGCAGTTGGTCCAACGAATTTGCCCGCAGCATTCTTAACGTTTGCTGATTGCATACCCTTCGCGGCACGAGTCGCGTCAGTCACGAATGAAACCTCGGTGTAGCCGATTGTTCCGTTTGTGTCAGCAACATAGTTCGACACGTTTGCCGAACCGCTTTGGCCTTGGAAGGTTCCACCGAACGAAGCCACTTTTGCCGAACCACCTGGGATACACGATGTGAATGCATCGTTTACTGCCCAGTCTGAGTTTGCTGAGTTCTTCATAAAGTTGCAGAAGTTATTTGTCGTGCCTGAACCGTCTGAACGGTAGACAACTGTGATTGCCTTGTCTGGCAAGTTAACGGCAACAACCGAATATTTGCTGATTTCTTTGCCAGCAACTTTAACTGAATAGTTATTTGCGCTATCCACTGGTGCCTGCATCGAAATTTGACCCTTGGTGCCGATTGTTGCTGTCTTTACTGATTTCTTTTTTGTGTTGTCGTAAAGTTCAACAGTCTTTCCCTTTGATGACTTCAATACCGAAGGCACCAACGTCACAGTTACTAAAGCTGTATTGAGAGATGGTGTCGCCCAAACTGAAGTCGCGCCCTTAAGGCCGCTCTTCTTCAACGAGTTCGCCCATGCTGGGTTGGTCTTCATGTCATTTGCAATTGACGGATCGTTCCACTTGGTGATCGTTCCACCGAAAATACCGTTGATAGTCGCTGGGCTCAACGAAAGAGTTGTTCCCTTAATTTCGTCTAGGCGATATGCAATTGAAATTGCGCCAGCAACATAAGGAACATAAACCCAGTCGAACGCTGCGGCTTGAGTCGATGTAACTGCCGAATCGCTGCCACCGAAATCTGTAAGACCAGCTTTGAAGTCGGCCTTGCCCTTTGATGAGCCACCACCCGGGTTCGCGTATGAAACGTTGTGGCCCGTTGCTGCGTTGAATGCAACAGTTGCTGAAGCCATGAATTGTTGTGGAAATGTCGCTCCCGATCCGCTTGCGCTTTCAGCAAGCGCGACAGAACCTGCCGACAAACTTGCCACCATCGCAAGTGCGATAGCGACGATTGGTTTTTTTAACTTTTGCATTTATATTCTCCTTATTTTTTGGTTGATTGATAGTTTCTTTTCTTCGTTAATACGAAACGCTACGAAAGGCTTCTGAATAGGGACTTGAATTACGGCTAACTAAATTCAACAACTGAGTGAACAGTTGGTTAACGACCTTGAATCAGCCGAATTTTCCTTGCACATAGTCAGCGGTACGTGTGTCAGTTGGGTTTGTAAACAACTTCTTGGTTGCATCCGCTTCAACGAGATACCCCGGACCACCGTCGGTGAGAAAGAAAGCACAAAAATCACTGACTCGTGCCGCCTGCTGCATATTGTGAGTGACGATCACAACTGCGATCTTCTCGGCGAGTTCTTTGATTGTCTCTTCAATCCGCAAGGTACTGCCTGGGTCAAGCGCCGAACATGGCTCATCCATCAACAACACGCTTGGTTCAACAGCCAAAGATCTGGCGATGCACAATCTCTGTTGCTGGCCACCAGAAAGCGAGCCGCCCGTGGCAGTCAAACGATCTTTCACTTCTTTCCAGAGCCCCGCGCGAGTAAGGCAATTTTCAACAATTGAATCATGATCAGCAACTTTAAGGTGCGCAAGTTTGATGCCGGAAAGCACATTTTCGCGAATATTCATCGCCGGAAACGGGTTTGGCTTTTGAAACACCATTCCGACTTTTAGTCGAATCGCCGCTGCATCTACATCTGGAGAGTAGATGTCCTGCCCGTCCTGTAAGACCTGACCAGCCATTGCCGCACTAGGAATAAACTCATGCATTCTATTTAACAACCGAATAAAAGTTGACTTGCCGCAACCCGACGGGCCAATCAACCCAGTCACTGTCCGTTCAGGAAACTGTAAAGAAACATCTGACAACACATGGTGTTTGCCGAACCACGCGTGAACATTTTTTGTTTCGAGACCACGAACTGCCGTTGCCGTTGTTTGACTTGCGCTCATCGTCGCCACGCTAGTTTGTGAACCTTGCATAACTTTAGTTTCTCCCTTTTTGATTGTCTCCATGAACTATCGCTTATCCTTTCCGCCAAAATATCTGGCAGTCAAAAACAAAACCAGCACCAAAATCATCAGCACTAACGAGCCGGTCCAAGCCCGATTAATCGAGTTCTCGGTGCCAATTTGCAACAATCCAAAAATATAGGTTGGTAGCGAACCAATTGGTCCACCCATTGGATTAAACACGTAACTGTTGTTTGACAGAGATGTCAAAAGCAGTGGTGCGGTTTCACCGATCACTCGAGCGATACCCAAAATTGCAGCGGTAGTCAAACCGCTTCGCACCGTCGGCAAAACCACCATCAACGAAGTTCGCCACTGGCGGGCGCCAAGGGCATAGCTCGCCGATCGCAAATCATCGGGCACAAGTTTCATTACTTCTTCTGCAGTTCGAGCAACTGTGGGCAACATCAGAACGGCTAATGCCAGCGAACCGGCCATTCCGCTGAACGAATTGGTGAAGTTGACGAAGGTCGTATAAATAAATAGTCCTGCAACGATCGATGGCACACCGCTCATCGACTGCACGACGAACCGCACCAAGAAAGTTAAGCGACCTCGAATTTCAGTTAAATAAACCCCACTCAAGATGCCGAGCGGCAAAGTAATCACAGCCGCAATTACGACCATCATCATCGAGCCGATAATCGCGTGCGCCGCTCCGCCCATGTTCAGTTCATCATCTGGTGTCGTCAACTGCATATTTTCAATCAAGAAATTTGGTTGCAATCCTCTCGCACCTTTGAGAATGACGCTCAAGAAAATTGACATCCACGGAAAAAACGCCAACACCGCCGCAGCACAAATCGCCACCCCAACCATTGAGTCTTTGCGAACCTTAGGGTTCTGTCGTGCCGTACGCGCGACTGTCACACCAAGAAACACCGCCAAGAATGTCAAACCGAAGCCGTCAATTCCGGCAAGACCAGTTAGCAGAACAATGGCGAGCGAAACTATTGCAACAACGACGACCGAAAAAATTCCAGAAAACTGAGTCTTGCGAGTCGGTTTCCATGGCATCGTAGGCTGTGGTGCTAGCGACTGCGATTGCGGTTCAATTACAACGGTGCTCACTTGCGCCTCGTTGATTTCTCGACGATTGTTGCCGCAAACATGTTGACGACCAGCGTCAACAAGAAGAGTACAAAACCCGCAGCGACAAGAGCCTTCAATTCATATTCGGTTGCTTCGCCGAATTTCAACGCAATCAGAGAGGCGATGTTTCCACCTTCTGACTCTAAAATTCGAAAGTTGTATCGAAACACAATATTCAACAACAAATAAACCGCGACCGTTTCGCCAAGAGCGCGACCAAGACCGAGCATCGCCCCGCCGATTACACCGCTACGCCCGAACGGCAAAACCACTGTTTTGATCGCACCCCAACGAGTACTCCCAAGCGCATAGCAAGTGTCAATTAAATCGCGGGGTGTGCGTGAAAAAACTTCTCTCGATACAGATGTAATTATCGGCGTAATCAACGACGCCAACACGCAACCTGCCACAAATGGGCTGCGACCAAAAACCTCGGCCTGAACTTTGATAAACGGCACCCAACCAAAGCGAGAATTCAAAAGTATTGACCATCGCTCGCCAAATGAAGTGAACAAGACCACGCCCCAAAGACCAAAAATCAAAGAAGGTATTGCGGCTGCAAGATCAAGCATCGTTGAGAGCAGTTTTCGCAATCGTGACGCCGCATAAAATTCGATGTACAGAGCGCCGCCAATTGCAAGTGGCATTGCGATAATTAGCGCGATAACCGATACCAAAATTGTTCCGGTCAACATCGGCCCGATTGAGAAGTCATCAGGAATCACTCCGTCGCCACTGCCTGCCGTCCAGTTAGACCCTGTAATAAACTTCAAACCGCGGTCGTTAAAAATTTGCGCACTTCTGACAAACAAGAAAGTGCCAATGAGCCCAAGCAAAATCAGCGAAGTTAGCGCACCAGATGTAACTATCCTTCGAAAGATTCGGTCGGCGCGATTATAAATTACAAAGAGTTCACGGGGATCTGGCGTTGATTCGACAGATGGCACAACCGACATGACCTTAATCATTGCTGTGACGAGTAACCTAAAACTGTCGCCAAGGTGAACGACAGGTGAATTATGAAGTGGCTTTAAAGCCTTCGTCTAAATCGGCGAGAATATCCTCGATCGACTCAAGACCCACCGAGAGACGAATCAGTCCGGGAAACACGCCAGTTGAGGCCTGTTCTTGAGGCGAAAGCTGACTATGAGTGGTCGAAGCCGGGTGAATTACGAGGCTGCGCACATCGCCAATGTTGGCAACATGGCTGTGTAGTTTGAGGCCGGCAACAAACTTTTGCCCTGCTTCAACGCCACCTTTGATGTTGAATGCCAACACAGAGCCATAGCCCTTACCGCGACCATAACGCTTAGCCCGCTCGTGCCACTTGCTCGTCGACAAACCTGCATAGAACACTTCTTCAACTTGCGGGTGCTTGGCGAGATATTCACCGACGCGTTGCGAGTTCGCCCAGTGACGATCCATTCGCAATGACAATGTTTCGAGACCTTGCAAGAAGTTGAACGCATTGTCTGGAGTTGTCGCCATGCCCAAGTCGCGCAACATTTGCACGCGTGCCTTAAT
>CAMAQQ010000085.1 GCA_945860575.1 Ferrithrix thermotolerans DSM 19514 | reverse complement strand
TTATTTACAGTGGCATCAACAACACGTTGATCAACGTTTTTGTAAACCCAACCCGAGAGTTTTCTCGTTGAGTTTGCAAAACCATGCAAAATCCCGTCCAAAATATTTTGATTGAACCAGTACGCGGCACTCGCAATTGGGTATGCAATGCTCCGAACAATTACCTTCTCGTAGAGAGCATCCAGATAATACTTGTTGACTAAAAATTTATGACCTAGACCGAAAACTTTGACTCGCTGGGTAAGCCCAACAAGTCGAGGGTCGCGCTTGGTGAATAATAGTGAACTTAGAATCCACGAAAGTGCCATACCCAAGAACACGATGATCATTGACATCATCGCCTTTAGCCAATTGAACTTTGCGTGTTGCAATTGTGGCGCGTAGCAAACGCCACTCTCTGGCGTGGCTGAGCCACAAACAGACTCTGAATGTGATTCTTCAGCGCTTGGCAGGTTGATAACTAGCGATTCACCAGGGCCACCCGAGTGTGTCGCATCGATGACTTCAACCGCGCGGGGCTCGACCCAAAGTTTCATTCTTTCCCAGTTTTCGCCAAACGGTGTGGCGTTCAAGAAGCCCGAGCCGAGTGCCAGCACGGACAAAATTATCAATGGGACCGTGATCAATAAACCAGATTCGTGTGGTCCGTGAGTTGCATGTGCGTCGTGCGAGTCATGAGCATCGTGTTTTGCGTTTGTTGCGTGTGCGTCATGCGAATCGTGCGAATCGTGCGAGTTTTCGCCGGCTGATGCTCCGCGCGGCTCACCAAAGAAAGTCAAATAAGTTGCCCGCGTCATATACGCAGCGGTCATGAACGCACCAACGAGGCCGATGATCATGAAATTGTTGTAGCCATTGTGCCCGACGTTGTCGATGATCTCGTCTTTAGAAAAGAATCCAGAAAATGGAAACACCCCGCACAACGCAAGAGTTGAGATGACCCAAGTAACAAATGTGATCGGCATGACTTTGCGCAATCCCCCCATGTCGCGTTTCATGTCAAATGAGTGATGCGATGCGCTGTGACTTATTGATCCTGCACCTAAAAATAAACACGCTTTAAAAAATGCGTGCGTAAAAATATGAAATACTGCGGGCAACCATGCTCCGGCGCCAAGACCGAGCATCATGTAGCCAAGTTGCGAGACCGTTGAATATGCGAGAACACGTTTAATATCGTTTTGCACAAAAGCAAGTGCTGCTGAAATCACAATCGTGATTGCGCCAATAATCATGATCAGATTTCCGCCACTGCCAAGAATGTCTAACCCGACGAAAAATACTGGATACAAGCGGGCGACTAAATAAACTCCGGCTACTACCATCGTCGACGAGTGCAAAAGCGAACTAACTGGTGTCGGGCCAGCCATGGCGTCAGGCAACCAAGTGTGCAACGGAAACTGACCGCTCTTGCCAATGCACGCGATGAATAATGCAATAGCAGCAATCGTGATCACGGTGCTGTTGGGCTCACCAGAAAGCGCCCACGCCGAGATTCCGCGAATAGAGAAGCCTGAAACACCAAGATTCTCTTGCGTCCAGTCGTTGGCTGCGAAGTAAAGCATCGTTATGCCGACTAGCAAACCAGCGTCGCCAGTGCGAACCGTGAAAAATGCCTTCAACGCTGCCCTGGCATTTGCGTCGTCTTCCCACCAATGTCCGATCAACATGAAACTGCACAAGCCCATGATTTCCCAGCCGAGCAAGAACAACATCATGTTGTCGGCCAAGACCATTGCCAACATCCCGCCAGAAAACAGTGTCAGTGCGGCAAAGAAATGTGTGTAACGGCGATCACCGCGAAGATATTCGAGTGAATAAATCTGCACGAGTGTCGAGATAAATGCAACGACGATTAAAACAAGAACCGAAAGCCCGTCAATGTGTTGGCCGATACCAAAATCGAAACCGCCGCTGCGCCACCACGACCAAGATTTGATAACAGGTTCAACGAACTGCTCTTCGGTTGCACTATTTGTACGTTGAATCCATTGGTAGCCGGCACCTGCAGACAACACAAGAGACGAAAACATCGACAGCACACCAAGTTCGCTGCCCTTCATTGGCAGGCGTTTGCCGATCAAGATGATCAACGCAAAAGCGATTGCCGGCACAACTGGCACCAGCCAGGCGTGTTCAAGAAACCAGCCAGACGCAAGTGGTGCGAGAACTTCAGACTCAGAGGCAAACAAGTTCATCCGCGCATCTCCGAAAGATCGTCGACTGAAATTGTTTTCTTATTGCGGTAGACGAGCAGAACTAAACCGAGACCGACACCGACTTCGGCTGCCGCCACCGCAATGATGTACAAAGCAAAAATGTGGCCGTCGGTTGTACCGTTGCGCAAGGAGAAAGTCAGCAAGTTGATGTTCACCGAATTTAAAATCAATTCGATCGACATCAGCATCAATACTGCGTTTTTGCGGGCGACAACGCCGTAAACACCGATGCAGAATAAAACTGCGGCTAAAAACAAGAACTGATTAACAAACATCTGGTCAGTCCTTTCTCGCCAAAACAATTGCCCCGACTACCGCGGCTAACAACACAAATGACAGTGCCCAAAACGGAAGCAAATATGGACCAAATATCTGGTCTGAGATTTCTTGAGTTGAAACAACTGTGGCTGTCTGTGGCAATTTCTCGTCACCAAACGAACTGACGAGTGCCACGCCCATCGCTACGAGCATCACAAGCGCAACTGGGATACCGAGTTTCTTATAACTATTATTTAAGTCAGACTCTGTGCCGATTTTGGCTCGCGTAAGCATCGTGCCGAAAAGAAACAACACCATCACTGCACCTATATATACGAGTACTTGAGTCACAGCCACAAACTCGGCTGCCAACAAAATGTACTGAGCGGCCGCGCCAGCAAGCACGACAACAAGCCAAAGCGCTGCGTGCACAACATTATTAGTTGTAACAACACGCAAAGCAGCAAAGATCATCACGGTTGCGATTATCCAAAAGCCGATGTTCTGCGCAATCACGAGATGTTTACTGAATCTTTCACTTCTTTTTCTTGTCTGCACCAGACTCGAGTTCTGGTGCTTCTGGGACTGTTTCCATCCACTCACTAAGTTTCGTTTTGTCGTGCAGAAGATCAGAGATATTCGGCTCGGAGTACTCGTATTCTGGGCTCCAGAAAAGCGCATCAAACGGGCAGACTTCGACGCAAATTCCACAGTACATGCACAATGCGTAGTCAATGTCAAAACGATCCAGCAAATTAACCTGACGCGGTTTGCCACCTTCACGGCGTGGTGGTGCGAGTTCTTTGTGCGCTTCAATATAAATGCACCAGTCCGGGCAAGAGCGCGAACACAACATGCACGAAGTGCAATTGTCTTGGTGTAATGCGATAACTCCGCGCGAGCGAATCGGCGGGGTTTCCTTTTCGTGCGGATACTGCACGGTGTTTGACCCGTTGACGGTTGTCTTAAACAAGGTGCCAAGAGTAACGCCGAGCCCTTTTACAAGTCCTGGAACTTTTGCCACTTAGAACACCACCTTCAAAATTGATGTGACCATAATGTTTAAAAGTGCAACTGGGATCAAACCCTTCCACGCAAACTTTTGTAGTTGATCTTCACGAAGTCGTGGATAACTAAATCGAATCCACATGATGAAGAATACGAGCAACATCATCTTCGTAAACATGATTAGCGGCCCGGCAAAGTTCATCCAGTTGGCGACATCATCAATTGATGTCCAACCGAACCAAGTGAACGGCACTCCCCAACCACCAAGAAACAAAACTGACGCGATCATCGCGAAAACACCAGCGGTGGCGAATTCTCCGATGAAAAATATCAAGAAACGAAAACCCGAATATTCGGTCATGTAACCAGAAACGAGTTCGCTTTCGGCAATCGGCATGTCAAAGGGTGCCTGCGTGAGTTCTGCCTGAATTGCAATCATGAAAATAATGAAACCAAAAAATTGACTGATCACATAAGGATGACCAATCGCGTCGATGCCAAACATCGAGCCGGTATTTTGGGCGACAACAATTTTCTGCAGGTTCATCGTTCCTGCTTGAATGACCACGCCCATCACCGCGAGCA
This sequence comes from Ferrithrix thermotolerans DSM 19514, assembly GCA_945860575.1. Taxonomy (GTDB): domain Bacteria; phylum Actinomycetota; class Acidimicrobiia; order Acidimicrobiales; family Ilumatobacteraceae; genus BACL27. The sequence goes on along the minus strand of CAMAQQ010000085.1, from coordinate 1,766 downwards.
CCATCGGCAACTCGTAGGCGATTAATTGGCCCGCCGCTCGCAAGCCTCCAAGTAGTGAATATTTGTTGGCACTCGACCAGCCGGCGATCAGAATTCCGAGAACTGAAACCGACGAAACTGCAAGTGCATAAAACACTCCTGTTTCAAAATCTGTAAACCACGCATCAGGGCCGAACGGTACAACGACAACAAGCAGAAAGGTGCTGACCAAAACGATGATCGGTGCCATTTTGAAAATACGAGCATCTGCACGGTCTGGCACAATGTCTTCTTTTTGCAGCCATTTGCCGACTTCAGCGAAAAGTTGCATCGACCCGTATGGGCCAGCCTCCATTGGTCCGAGACGACTTTGCATAAATGACATCATCTTGAATAAAAATACATAGACAATTGTTCCTGCTGGAAGCAGAACAGCAACTAACCCGCCCAGCACACGCAACAACGACTGTCCCCAATATGGGACTTCAGCCAACAATCCGATCATCGGTCGATGTCTCCGAGAATAAAATAAAGCGAGGCGAGAATCGTCACGATGTCGGGAACATAAACACCGCGCAACAACCACGGTGTGATTGAAATGTTATTGAAACTCGCCGAGCGAATTTTTACCCTGAACGGACCAAGATCGCCACGTGAGACGACGTAGTAACCCATTTCGCCGAGTGGGTTCTCTGTTGAAACCCAGGCTTCGCCCTCAGGGACTTTAATAATCTTCGGAACTTTTGCCATCACAGGCCCTGAAGGAATAGCGCCGAGGAGTTGATCTACAATTTTTGTTGATTCACGAGTTTCTTGTAGACGAACCCAACAACGGGCAAAACTGTCGCCGTCTGGGTGTGTCCACACCTTCCAGTCGGTTTTGTTCCAGACCATCGGCAAATTTTGATCACGACGCAAATCCCAATCGACTCCGCTGGCTCGTAAGTTCGCGCCTGATAATCCGTATTGAAGTGCGACATCACGAGGGATAACACCGATGCCTCGAGTTCGTGATTGGAAGATTTCATTGCCAAACAGCAGGTCTTCAATTTGGTCACAGAAACCACGCAATTTTTTCATTACTGCGCGGGTTTCATCGATCCAGCCCGCAGGCAAGTCGTCTTTCAGTCCACCGATTCTGTCAAAGTTTGGATGAAACCGACCACCGGTAGCCGATTCAATCAAATTCAAAACATATTCACGATCGCGAAACGCGAGAAAAACCGGCGTGATTGCGCCAAGTTGAACACCCAAGTCACCGAGAAATAGCGAAACGTTGGCGATACGCGAAAGTTCAAACAAAATGGTGCGGATATATTGTGCGCGCGTTGGCGCTTCGACACCCATCAGTTTTTCTGCGGCCAAAATAAACGGAACTTCGTTCGCAAAACTTCCGAGCCAGTCAATGCGATTCACAAGCGTCGTTACTTGAGGGAATGTTCGAACTTCTGTAAGTTTCTCGTAACCACGATGCATGTATCCGCAGGCAGGTTCGGCCCAAACAACTTGCTCACCATCTAGGCGGGCAATAATTCGCAACGTGCCGTGTGTTGCAGGGTGTTGCGGCCCGATATTGAGCGTCATACCTTCGGTTTCGAGTTCAAGATTCAACCTGGCATCAGCAGCCTGAGATGCGATGTATGAAAGTTGTTGTCGATCACCGAGCATTGTCATGATGCATCACTGTTTTTTGATTGGGCTGACGCCTTTGCTTCGGCTGAATCTTCTTCATCGCCACCTGGCAACGGCTCAACGTCAATGATTCCTGGCCAAGGCTTGACCATGCG
>CAMAQQ010000084.1 GCA_945860575.1 Ferrithrix thermotolerans DSM 19514 | reverse complement strand
TTCATCGGCAACATAATCTGCAGTCGCAGGAATTTTCGACTTTGAACTATTTAATTCGGCGCTGTAACTAATCGCCCCGAGTTGCTGGGCGATTTCGGCACAAAATGGATCATCGACGCACAAAACTCGTGGGCCGTTGACCTTGCCGATGAACTCATTGAAACTTTCGCGAATTGCATCAAATGTCTCAAAATTATCCAAATGGTCAATGTCAACATTTGTCAAAATCGCTCCCATAAGTGGCAACTGCAGATGGGTCGAGTCGCTTTCATCGGCTTCAACGACGAATAAATCACTACCTGTCCACGAGGCGCCTCGCCCAAGGTCATTGACATCACCGCCAATTAAATAACTCGGGTTCAATTTGGCCTCAATCAAAATAGCCGTCAACATTGATGATGTCGTGGTTTTACCGTGAGTTCCGGCAATGCCTACGCTGCGTGCCTGTCTACAGATTTCAGAGAGAATCTCGGCTCTCGATAAAACTTGAATACCCGAATTTATGGCGCTTTGATATTCGATATTGCTTTTTGGTATCGCGGGCGAACCAGTCACGGCGTCGCAATTTGCAACTACATCAATGTTGTGTCCGATATTTATTTTCACGCCAACTTTTCTGAGTCGCTCAATCACTTCAGTGTCGTGAATATCGCTACCAGAGACAATGTGGCCCATCTCGGCTAGTACGGTCGCAATTGCCGACATTCCTGGACCACCCGCACCCACTACATGTATTTTGCGTTGTTTGTCAAGCGAAAAATCGCGTTCACCAACAGATACCGATTTATTGTTGGCAACAGTTGAGATTAGTTTCACCAATCCAGATTCACGATGCAACTTGCCGGCTTCGCGAGCGCACTGATTCATCACGAGCAATTTTTCGCGATCATCAATCAATGCAATCACGGTGTTGCAAATCTGCTGTTTCGAGACAGTATCTTCGTCTAAAACTATTGCCCCACCCGAATCACCAAGCCACTGAGCGTTGTAAAATTGGTGGTTCTCTGCAGATTGCTTCCACGGAATCAGAATGCTGGCTCGCCCGACTGTTGCCAGTTCGGCGATTGTGCTTGCCCCAGCACGAGAGATAACTAGATCACTCGCCGCGTAAATGTCTTGCATTGAATCGGTCGCGGGCAACCTGAGATAAAAAAGACCGTTCTTATTCTCATGTGTTGGCAGATCCGAATTCGAATATCTCTCACCAGTCAGATGGATAATTGAAAGTTCTTGACGGTCCTGATGTTTTTCGACAAATTCTCGTGTTAGTGCGTTAAGAAATGCTGACCCGAGTGATCCCCCTGTAACAGCGACAACTTTGCCCGTCTTTGGAAGACCCAGTCGCAAGCGAGCCGCATCACGCGTTGCAGTGAGATCTAGGTTTCGAATCGAGCGACGAACTGGTGCGCCGGTCAAAATCGCACCGCGCAACTTAGTGGGCAAATAAGCCACGGCCGTAGCGGCAGCCTGGCGAGCCTGCCACTTGGTTGCGCGACCTGGCAAACGATCGTACGAAACCGTGACAACCGGAATCTTCAATCTGCCTGCGGCACGAGTCGCCGCAACGCTGCCATACCCGCCAACTGAAATTACAACTGCTGGCTTCAAACTCTGCAACAGTGCGGTCGCGTTGTCGATGGCTCGTCGCAACATGATTACGGTCTGTAAATTTCTCTTCATTGCAACAAACGAAAGTTTTCTACTAAAACCACGCACGTCGAGAAGTGTCAGTGCGATTCCCGTGGGCGGAACGAGTTTCGTTTCAACTCCATTCATCGTGCCGACCATATGTATTTGATTTTGCGAGTATCCAGAATCAACAAGTATTTCGGCGATCGCCAATGCGGGCATCACATGTCCACTCGTGCCACCACCTGTGATCACGGCGAAAACTAAATGATTTGATTTGTTCAAAATCTTCGCCCGTATTCAGCAATCAGTCCATATTACGAGCGACATTGAGTAGCAAGCCTGCTGCGGACATGCACACGAGAAGCGAACTTCCTCCATAAGAAATAAGCGGAAGAGTCAGACCTGTGACAGGCATAGAGCCAGTTACTCCACCGATGTTGATGCACGCCTGCAATGCAAACCACATCGTCACACCCCCGGCGACAAGTGCCGTGAATTTGTCCGGAGCTCTCTTGCTTGCTTGCAAACCGAAAAGAGTAAGAATCAAAAATCCACCAATGACGATGCTCACGCCAATCAAACCGAACTCTTCTGCAATTGTTGAAAATATAAAGTCACTGTGCGCAAGTGGCACATAGCCCCACTTGCCCGTGCCGGCACCGGCTCCAGTACCAGTTATACCCCCATTAGAAATCGCCAGAATTGATTGCCAAACCTGATATCCATATCCACTTTTTGTCTCATCTAGATTCATAAATGCTGTCCAACGATTGCGTCGGGACGAACTCGACAAAGTAAATAAGCCGCCAATCAGAATCGACATCAATGACAGTGGGAAAACGATCCGTAGTGGTGTGCCGGCCATAAATAACAAGGTCAAGACAATGCAAGTGATAATAATTGCGCCGCCCAGGTCTTTTTGAACAAGGCACAGCGCAGCAGAGATAATCCATACACGCAGAATCGGTTTCATCGTGGCAGATATTTCGGTGTTTTCTTTGCGACGCTTACTCAGCAAATGCGCGCAATAAATCAGGAGCGCAAACTTCAAAAACTCCGATGGCTGAAAACCAACCGGACCAATCGCAACCCATGCACGAGCGCCATTGGTACTCACGCCGATACCCGGAGCAAACGGCAGAGTCATCAGTCCGAAGGCGATAATTAGACCTGGTAAGACGAATTTTCGTAAAAGCGAGTGCGGGAAAAAATAAAAAAGCGCCATACCGACAACACCAACACTTGACCACATAAATTGCTTGAAGAACATTTTCCATGGCGACATTCCGCGATTAAGAGCGACGATTGAAGACGAAGACAAAACCATCACTAATCCGAATGTGACCAAACTCAGGACAGTAATCAAAATCCAAAATACTGTGGCATTTGGGGCACCCAATGAACTGGGACCTGTCACGGTAAGACCGCGATCTTCGAGCACGTCGCGACGACGCTCAGCCAATGTCGCTGTGCGACCCGAACCCGACACAGTTGCACTCATTGAGTCGCCTCAGTCGCCTTGACGCTTGCTACGAGCGCCTTAACTTCTCTTGTGAAATCATCACCGCGCTGTCCATAGTTTGCGTACCAGTCGTAACTTGTGCAACCCGGTGAAAGCAAAACAACATCGCCAGTTTTTGCCAATGCATTTGCCACAAAAATTGCTTCGTGCATTGAGTTTGCAGTGCGAACCTCGCAGACCGTCGAAAAAGCATCTTGAATTTCTCTTTGCGCGGCACCGATCGCGACTACGGCCCGCATCGCATTTGGCTGACACGCCATCTCAGATAAATCAAGACCTTTGTTTTTTCCGCCAGCGATCAGCACGATTGAGTCAAAAGATTTCAATGCAACCTTTGATGCATGTGGGCTCGTTGCTTTTGAATCGTTGTACCACGCGACACCGCGATGTGTTGCAACCAACTCGATTCGATGAGGTGCATTGATAAATTCGGAAAGGGCATTTGCCACATCATTTTTGGTTGCTAGACCAGACTCAATGGTTATCGCAGCTGCGGCAAGGGCATTCGTAATATCGTGTGGCAAACTTCGACGCATCTCAGAAACATTCATGATTCGCCCAGTTGGTGAATTCAAGACTCCGTGACTCACGTGGTAATCGCCAGTCTCTGATCCGAAACTAACAATCCGTGCGCCACTCTGCTTGGCGATTGCGCCAATTACTTCATCGTGTTGTGGCACTACAGCCACATCATCGTCACGTAGATGCGCCCACATTTGCGCCTTGGCACACTTATATGATTCAAAAGATGAGTGCCAATCCAAGTGATCGGGCGCAAGATTAAGCCAGACCGATGCCTTGGCGCGAAACTGTTTCGTATACGCCAATCTGAAACTTGAACATTCAACTGCGAAGGCCTGCGTATCACTGCTTAAAGACGAAATCAAAGGTAGTTCTGTATTGCCAACAGCCATCGAACGTAAACCAGACGCACTTAAAATTGCAGCCGCCATCATTGTTGTAGTTGTCTTGCCATCCGTGCCCGTTACGGCGATCATTGGGCGAGGAGTCGATGCCAGTTGTTCTAACTGATACGCGAGTTCAATTTCAGAGGCAATAAATTTATTTTGACTTTTCGAGAACTTTATGACTTGATGTTCTTCGGGAACTCCTGGTGCCGGCGAAACCTGATCAACTTGAGTGATCATTTCTTGCAGTTGTCGTGCATCTGGACAAGAAACAAAACGAGCCCCAAGTTCGTCTGCAAATTGATTGTGCGCTGCGATAGCCGAATCTTCTTTTGAGTCGTCTGCAAGTAAAACGCATTGACCACGTGCGACAAGTTCTTTTGCCACTGCCCGACCCGCGATTGCCAAGCCGTAGACAAGCGTTGTTGTCATCTCAGCGACGCAACCTGGCGAGATTCTGCATGTCTGTGAAGTCGGCAATGAAAATTGCAACTGCAGTTGCGACGCAGATTGCAGAAATAATCCAAAAGCGAATAATTACCGTTGTCTCAGGCCAACCGAGTTGCTCAAAGTGATGATGAATCGGCGAGTTGAGCAATAATCGTTTCTTGCGACCAGACGCTTTGAATACTCCCATCTGAACCGCGACAGAACCGGCTTCGAAAACATTGATGCCACAAATAATTGGCAACAAAAGATGCGTATTGGTTGTAATGGCAAGAAAACCGAGCGCCGTGCCGATACCGAGCGCTCCGACGTCTCCCATAAAAATTCGCGCTGGTGCGGCGTTCCACCACAAAAAACCACCACATGCGCCACCTAGTGCGGCCGAAAGAACCGCAAGGTCAAGAGGATTAATCACATTGTCGTAGAGATTGGGATTTCTAAACGCCCAGTAACCGATAACGGTGAACGCAACGAACCCGAATGTTGCCGAACCAGCCGCAAGACCATCTAGACCGTCGGTGATATTGACTGCATTTGATGTTCCCCAGACCATTAACGCCGTCCAAATAACAAAAAGTGGCCAGGTGAATGTGATACCTGGAAGATCAGAACGTGTAAATGAAAGTGTTTCACTGACACCTGTGGCCGCATGCAACCACCAAGTCAAAACAAGGCAAATGCCAAAAGTTATGTAGCCCTTTTTTTTCCAGAATATTCCGCGATTGTGCTGGCGTTGCACTTTAAGAAAGTCGTCCAGAAAACCAATTGTCGCCAACACGAAAACAGAAACCCAAATGATCATCGCTTGATCAGAAAACGGAAGTCCATCGCGCAGGTGAGCGACCAACCAACCAAAAGCGGCTGAAAATAAGATCGCGATTCCACCCATTGTCGGTGTGCCTTGCTTGCTCATGTGCTGAACGGGTCCACGATCTTCAGCACCAAGAATTGGTTGGCCCTTGCCGAGACGCTTAAATACAACCATCAGCAGACGGGTAGTTGCAAGTGAAGCAAACATTGCGACTCCTGCCGCCATCAAAATTGCAATCACAAGGCCACCTTTAAAAGTTCTCTTGACACAGCGACATCGTTAAATTCGATCCCGTTTGCGCCTATTGTTTGAGTTAATTCGTGACCTTTGCCAGCGATTACCACTATGTCTCCGCTGCACGCCACCGAAAATGCTCGTGCTATTGCCGCACGTCTGTCAAGAATAACATAAGTTGACTTTTTGAAAGCGGGGTTGCACCCATCTTCAATTTGTTTGGCGATAACGGAAGCATCTTCTAAGCGAGGATTGTCGGATGTGATAACAACCACATCCGCTAAATCACTTGCAACTTTTCCCATTTTTGGTCGTTTTTGATGATCACGATCACC
>CAMAQQ010000083.1 GCA_945860575.1 Ferrithrix thermotolerans DSM 19514 | reverse complement strand
TGGAACTGGGGAGACATCTTTGATGCCTGAAACTTCAATGCCAAGATTTTGAATCTGACGCAGAGCAGTGTCTCGACCAGAACCTGGACCCTTGACTCGCACTTCAGCGCGACGAAGACCAATCTCCATCGCAGCACGTCCAGCTTTTTCTGCTGCCATTTGCGCGGCAAACGGTGTTGATTTTCGTGAGCCACTGAAACCAACTCCACCAGATGATGCCCACGCGATTACGTTGCCTTCTGTATCGGTAATTGAAACGATTGTGTTGTTGAACGAACTCTTGATGTGCACAATGCCGGTTGCGACATTACGACGCTCGCGCTTACGCTTTCGAGTTTTTGGTTTTGGATCAGCCATAGTTACTTCCTCACTGCCATTTTCTTGTTAGCTACCGTCTTCTTCGGTCCTTTTCGTGTGCGCGCATTTGTGTGTGTGCGCTGACCACGAACCGGTAATCCCTTGCGATGACGAGTGCCTTGGTATGAACCAATTTCAATTTTTCGCTTGATGTCTGTTTGAACATTTCGACGACGATCGCCTTCAACACTGAGGTTGTTCTCGATGAACATACGAATCTTGTTGACCTCAGAGTCAGTCAGATCACGCACGCGAGTGTCTGGACTAATACCAGTTTCGCTGCAAAGTCTTTTCGCGGTAACGCGACCGATACCAAAAATATAGGTCAGCCCTATCTCGAGGCGCTTCTCGCGCGGAATGTCTACTCCTGAAATACGTGCCATTTTTTCTCTCTCGCTCAGCCTTGACGTTGCTTATGACGTGGGTTTTCGCAGATCACCATTACGCGACCGTGCCGACGGATAATCTTGCACTTCTCGCATATTTTTTTAACGCTGGTTCTTACTTTCACTGCACGCCTTCTTATTTAAATCGGTAAGTAATACGACCTCTGGTGAGGTCATACGGTGTTAGTTCTACTTGCACTTTGTCGCCAGGAAGAATTCGAATGTAATTCATTCGCATCTTTCCTGAAATGTGAGCCAAAACTGTGTGTCCGTTTTCAAGCTCAACTCGAAACATTGCGTTGGGTAGGGATTCAGTAATCTTGCCTTCCAGCACGATTGCATCTTCCTTATTTTTGGGCAAAGTTTCTCCGAACTATTTCTGTTTTATTACATTTGGGCCCGACGATCAAATGATCGTTTAGGGCGACTTGTCACGCTATCGCCCCGAGTTGTCGCTCTCAAACCCCTGAGATATAACGAATTGAGATGCTGAAGATTCAAGGATTCGTGGTTCTGAAAATCTCGGCTTATTTGCCCGACTCAACTACCGACTTGAGGCGACCAAAGACTTCGTCTGGCGAGCCGACCCCGTCTACTACATGTAGCGACCCGCGCCCGTGATAGAAGGTAATTAATGGGGCAGTTTGAGCCTCATAGACATCAAGTCGATGATTGATCGCCTGTTGGGTGTCGTCGGTTCGCTGGACAACTGCCCCGCCACACTTCTCACATTTCCACGGCTTTGGTTCGTTTTCTGGCGCGGTGTAGTTCGTCGAGCACGACTCACAGACTCGCCGACCCGAAAGTCGAACCAAAACGATTTCTCGCGCGACATCTAAATCAATCACAAAACCAACTGGTCGGGCCTCGGTCAATGAGTCAAAAGCCGAAGCCTGACCAACCGTGCGTGGAAACCCGTCAAGTACATAACCCGCGATGCGCGCATCTGCCTGCCCGATGCGACCTTGCACTAGAGAAACCATCAGGTCGTCGTCAACAAGTTCGCCGCGTTCTAGAACTGCTTTGGCTGCGCGCCCAACAACTGAGTGCTGTTTGACTGCATTTCGAAGCATTTCTCCGGTCGAAATATGTGGCACACCGAAATGCTCGGCGAGTCTTGCGCTTTGTGTTCCCTTGCCGGCACCCTGTCGGCCGAACATAATTATTCGCACTCCACCGCTCATGAGTTTTGATTCCGATCCTTGGCCAATAAAACGTTATAAAAAAATTTACGTGTTTAATGATTTATTGCTTGAGGAAACCTTCATAATTGCGTTGCATTAACTGACTATCGATTTGGCGCATCAGTTCTAGTGCCACACCGACAGCGATCAACACAGTCGTTCCGGCAAACGGAAACGACGAAACATTACCAACCCAAAGAACGATGTACGGCAAAATCGCGATTACAGCAACGAAGGTCGCTCCGGGCAAAGTGATGCGATTAACGGTCTTGCCCAAAAATGTTTCGGTCTGTTGACCGGGACGAATTCCAGGAACGAACCCGCCTTGTTTGCGCAATTGGTCTGCTTGACGAATCGGATCAAACGCAATTGAGTTGTAAAAGTATGCGAACGCAATAATCAAAAGCCCGAAAATCGTGACATACAACAAGTTCTGACTATTAATAAGGTATTGGTCGACGAACCTGGCAATTGACCCGCGCCAACCTTCACCACTACCAAGCATGTTCGACATTAGAACTGGCAATAACAACACCGAACTGGCGAAAATAATCGGCACAACACCCGACTGGTTTACTTTCAGCGGGATATATGTATTCTGACCGCCATACATTTTTCGACCCACAACTCGTTTGGCAAATTGCACAGGAATACGCCGTTGACCAAGTTCAACACGCACAACTGCGATGATGATGCCAATCGAAAGCGACACCAAAATTATGAACACAAGAGTTTTTCGTGTCTGCAACAGCGAATAGTAGCCATAAGGTAAGTCGCTGACTACCGAAGCGAAAATAACCATCGACATACCGTTGCCGATGCCGCGCTGACTAATTAGTTCACCAAGCCACATCAACAATGCGGTACCCGCAACAAGTGACGGAATCACCAGCAATGCTCGTGGCATGAATGGATCCAGCAATACGACATCTGGCGCCTGAGTGCTCGCGCCGAAAAATGCCGAACCTCGACCCTGACCGAAAATAAAAGTTAAACCTGCGCCCTGCAACGTGGCTATACCAATTGCGACATAGCGAGTCCATTGTGTGATTTTGCGCTGGCCAGTTGCGCCTTCTTGCTGCCATTGCTCAAGTTTTGGGATCACAACAGTGAGTACCTGCATGATGATGCTCGCAGTGATGTAAGGCATGATGCCGAGAGCAAAAATTGAGAAACTGCCGAATGCGCCACCAGAAAATAGGTTAAGAAAGCCTAGAGCGCCCTGTGATTTTGAAGCTTCACGAAGTTGGCTGATCGCTTGAGCATCAACTCCAGGTACGCGCAATGAACTGCCCAGACGATAGATCGCCAGCATTGCAAGAGTGAACAGAATCTTATTTCGAAGTTCTGCAACTTTGAAGATGTTGCTAATTTTTGCCACGACATTGCCTCGCTATTTGTTGTGTGAGCCGAACCAAACGAACTGTACTAGCGGTTAGTGAACTGACTGCCCTTAGCAGGTGGTCGAACGCCCCTAAATGTTGGAGGCAAAATAACTACAGACCCGCCGGCAGCGACAATTGCGTCTTGTGCTGATTTAGAAATCGCATGAACCGAGACTTTGACCGCACGAGTGATTTTTCCACGACCAAGAACTTTGATCATTTGGCCTTTATGAGCAACTCCACCGGCAACCAGTGACGCTGGATCTACTTCGGCAACGCCAAGAGAATCAACGGCGTCAAGATTGACCGCGTAATACTCAACTCGAAACGGGTTATTGAAACCCTTCAACTTTGGTACGCGTTGCTTGAGTGGCATCTGTCCACCTTCGAAACCACGGGCAACTGTGTTACGCGCGTACTGACCCTTGGTTCCACGACCTGCGGTCTTGCCACCTTTACCACCAGTACCACGACCTACGCGCTTTGGCTTCTTTCGTGCTCCGTGGCGTGGCCCAATTTCGTCAACGCGCATGACTATGCTCCTTTTCGATTTACTTCAATTAGATGAGGTACGCGCGCAATCATGCCGCGAATCTCCGGACGATCTGGCAAGGTGTTTACATCACCAATTTTGCGAAGACCAAGTGCACGCATCGTTGCTTTTGTCTTTGGCATAATTCCGATTTGTGATCGCACCTGTTTGACGACAACCGTCGGGCCGGTGTGCGCTTTACGCGTCGCTTTCGCTGCTGGTGCTTTTTTTTCAACAGCTTTCTTCGCGACCTTAGGCGCGGCAGCTTTTTTAGTAACAGCCATGACTATTTCGCTCCGAGACTTGAGATTGTTTTCTGACGCTCTGTGTAAGCACGCAACATTCCTTTTGGAACAAAGTCTTCTGCTGGCAATCCGCGACGTTTGGCAACTTCGTCTGGGCGCTGCAGGCCCTTGAGACCATTGATTGTTGCGCGAGCGACATTGATTGCGTTCGGCGAACCAAGAACTTTTGCAAGCACGTCTTTGATTCCGGCTTCTTCAAGAATGATTCGCGCTGCACCGCCGGCAATAACACCAGTACCAGGCGCTGCAGGCTTGAGCATTACTCGACCCGCGCCGTTAATCCCGATCGTTGCATGAGTTATCGTCGTTCCGGCGAGAGCAACATGAAACAGATTTCGCTTTGCTTCTTCGGTGCCTTTTTGAATTGCCAATGGCACTTCTTTTGCTTTTCCGTAGCCAAGACCAACGCGACCGTTGCGATCTCCAATTACGACGAGTGCGGTGAACGAAAATCGTCGACCACCCTTAACGACTTTGGCGACGCGATTGATATGCACAACTCGTGACTCGCCGATTTCACCGACTTTTGCTGGTGGTCGAGGCTCGCGCTTTTCGCGTGGCTCGCGACGATCGCGGCGTTCGCGACGATCGGGGACTTCTGCACCTGGCACTGCTGGAACTGGGGTTACATTGCTCATTTAGAACTCCAAGCCTTCTTCTCGAGCAGCCTGCGCTGCTGCTGCGATACGACCGTGGTACAAAAATCCACCGCGATCATAAACAACTTTGTTGATTCCGATTAGTTTGGCGCGTTGCGCGACTGCTTGGCCAACTCGTGCTGCGGCTTCAACTGTCGAGCCCGAACCTGCTTTTCGCAAGTCGGCTTCAAGCGACGATGCCGCAGCGATTGTGCGACCAGCATCATCGTCTATTAATTGTGCCGATAAGTGCTTGTTGCTACGAAACACGGCCAAGCGTGGACGATCGGCGGTGCCATGAATCTTCTTACGCACACGGCGTTGACGGCGCAATCGCCCACTGTGTCGTTTCTCTGCTGCACTAGTCATAAAAGTTGAGTCTCCAGTTTTCTTGTTGTTACTTCTTGCCGGTCTTGCCGGCCTTACGACGAACACGCTCATTCAAATAGCGAACACCTTTGCCCTTGTAAGGCTCTGGCTTGCGCATGCTACGAATGTTTGCGGCAACTTGGCCAACGACTTCTTTGTCGTTACCTTTAACGACAATTTTTGTCTGCGCAGTCACTTCAAATGTGATGCCTTCTGGTGCGGTGTAAACAATCGGATGCGAAAAGCCCAGGGCAAGCTTCAACTTATTTGGCCCTTGTGCTTCGGCACGATAACCGACTCCTTGAATATCAAGTTCTTTGGTGTAACCATCTGTCACGCCGATGATCATGTTCGACAGCAAAGTACGAGTTAAACCGTGACGCGATCGTGAATCGCGTTCGTCATTTACTCGCTCAACAACCAAGTTGTTTTCTTCGCGACGCGCAGAAACACCGACCGGGATTTCACGTTTGAGACTGCCCTTTGGTCCTTTAATTGTGACCGCTGCGCCCGAGATTGAAACTTCAACCCCTGTTGGCACCGCGATTGCAGATTTTCCTATGCGTGACATTTGATGGCTCCGTTCGAATCTTGGCTTACCACACGAAACACATGACTTCGCCACCAACGTTGCGCTTCCGCGCCTCGCGGTCGGTCATGAGTCCGTGACTTGTTGAAAGAACTGCTACACCTAGACCACCAAGAACGCGAGGTACTTCTGTTGCTCCGCGATAAACACGAAGAC
>CAMAQQ010000082.1 GCA_945860575.1 Ferrithrix thermotolerans DSM 19514 | reverse complement strand
AAGGCCCGCCGAGTCGGCATTCGTGTTGGAGATGTGCGAGATTCAAAAAGATTTAAAACCCTCGTGTTTGAACGCGCTGTCGCAGAACAAAAAGTTTTAACCGCACTCGGCGGTGAGAAATTAGATATTGATTCGATTGTTGCGAAGTTTGTCGATCTGGGTGCGCGCCTGGTGCCGTATGTTTGCGACACGGTCAATTTTTTGCACGAATCTCTTGAACGAAAAGAAAATCTGCTTCTTGAAGGTGCTCAGGCAACTTTCTTAGACATTGATCACGGGACTTATCCGTTCGTGACATCTTCGAATCCAATTGCTGGCGGGGCATGCGCTGGTGCAGGACTTGGGCCCCGTGACATATCACGAATTGTCGGCATCGCCAAGGCTTATACGACACGAGTTGGCAGCGGTCCGTTTCCCTCAGAATTGATCGGAGAGTTGGGCGACAAAGTTGTAGATATCGGCCACGAGTTTGGAACCGTTACTGGCCGTCGTCGTCGACCAGGCTGGTTGGATCTGGTGATGTTGCGCCACGCAGTTCGCCTTAATTCGCTCACAGAAATTGCGCTCACAAAACTTGATGTCTTGGACACATTTGAAACTGTTCGAGTATGTGTGGGTTATGAATTGAACGGCAAGTCACTTGCGGGTTACCCAGATGACGCGCAACTACTCGGTGAAATTACCGCCAAGTATGTCGATCTTGCGGGCTGGAAATCATCGGTGCGGCTGATTCGAAGTTATACAGATTTACCAAAGCAAGCAAGATCTTTAATCGAACTTGTTGAACTGCATTGTGGTGTGCCGGTGTCAATTATTGGGGTTGGCCCCGAGCGTAATGAATGTGTGGTGCGTCGATGATTGAGCGTTACAGCCTTCCAGAAATGGCGGAGATTTTTTCGGATGAATCTAAGTTTCGTCGCTATTTAGAAATCGAATTGTTGGCGACCTCGGCGCACAGTGATCTTGGTGTTGTGCCAAGTGATCATGCGCAGATTTGTCGCGACCGTGCCCCAAAAGTTGACAGCGAGTTTGTGTCAGATGTCAGCGAGCGAGAACGAGTCACTGACCACGATGTTGCTGCTTTTGTGGATGTTGTTCAACAGCGAATCGGTATGCCGGCTGGTGCATGGATTCATCACGGACTGACAAGTTCGGATGTTGTCGATACTGCATGGTGCTGGATGTTGCGTGACGCCGCATCGTTGATAGATCACGCACTTGCTGATTTTTGTGAGGCTGTGGTGGCGCTTGCCGAGAAACATCGCGACACCGTGATGATCGGTAGAACGCATGGCATGCATGCAGAACCAACGACCTTTGGCGCCAAAGTTGCGTTGTGGGGGTTGCAATTGCGTCGAGACCATGAGCGGCTAGATATTGCAACGAAGGGAATTGCGGTGTGCAAACTCTCGGGTGCAGTCGGTACATATTCAAATATTGATCCAAAAGTTGAACTGAGTGTCGCAAAGGCGCTTGGGTTAACGCCAGTGCCCGCAAATCAGGTCATCGCCCGTGATCGTCATGCTGAATATCTATGGGCGTGCGCGAGCATCGGCACAACGATTGAGACAATTGCCGTTGAATTGCGACATTTGCAACGCACAGAAGTAAACGAGGTGCGCGAAGGATTCGCCTCAGGTCAAAAAGGCAGTTCAGCAATGCCGCACAAACGCAATCCGATTTCTTCTGAAACGCTCACTGGTTTGTCGCGGGTGTTGCGCGCCAATCTTCAAGTCGGCTTGCAAGATGTTGCGCTTTGGCATGAGCGGGATATTTCTCATTCTTCGGCTGAGCGAATTGTGTTGCCAGATTCTTCGATGCTGGCTTATTACATGTTGCGACGGGCCATGAGGTTAATTACAAATCTTGAAGTTGATGGTGCACAGATGATAAAAAATCTGCACTCAACATATGGTGTTGTGTTTTCGCAATCTGTATTGCTTGCTCTCGTATCTTCAGGAATGTCACGTGACGATGCCTATCGACTGGTTCAAGAACTTGCGGGGCGTGCCGTTGCTGAATCAGTTCAGTTTCGTGAACTTTTGGCTGGCGACAAGCGCATTGGTTTAACCGCTAAACAATTAGACGAAATATTTGATCTCAAGAAATCTGTCAAACATACAAATCGCGTTTTCGAAGCCCTTTCTTCGAAACAGTCGTAGTTATCTAAAAATTAGCGATGTCTAAAATTCCGCCGCTTGACCAAGCGAGAGAAGCATTGCGCGAACACATTCTGCTCCATTCACTCAAGACAGGCTCGTTCACCCTTAAGTCTGGGCGCACCAGCAATTGGTTTTTAGATTCAAAGCAAACTGCATGTCGAAGTGACGGCATCTTGCTTGTTAGTGATGTTGCATTGGCGATGTTGCCGCCAGACATTGACGCAATTGGTGGGTTGACCATGGGCGCTGACCCAGTTGCATTTGGTATCGCCGCCGTCGCGGCAACACGTGGCAGAGTGTTGCGCAGTTTCAGCGTGCGCAAAGAAAGCAAAGATCACGGCGTGACTGGTCGCATTGCTGGTGCACTTCAACCTGGCGATCGTGTGGCGATCGTTGAAGACACAGTCACCCGAGGCACCTCGCTATTTGAAGCCGTTGAAGTGGTCAGGGCATTCGGCGCAACACCAGTGTTTATTACGGTGATCGTAGATCGGGGCGGCACTTGTGCGGCGATGGCAAGCGAAGCAAAAATTGTCTACCAACCAATGCTCAGCGCACCCGATCTTGGCTACGCTTTTGGATCATGACTAGTCATAAAATTTTTATCAAGGCGTTGTTTGCAACTTGCATCATGCTTGGCACAGTCGGCTGTTCAAGTTCAGACTCGACATCCGATACAGCCGAAGAATCAACAGACGAGACAACCACCGAAGAAGTAACTGCAATCGACGAAACAGTAGAGATTTCAGTGATTATCGGTCAGACCTCTGGCTCGGCCGTCGCTTACCAAGCAACTCTTGGATCGAAGGTGCAAATCAAAATTCTTAACCCAGACGCAGATGACGAGTTTCATTTGCACGGCTACGATCTCGGTGGCGGAGTGACTCCGGCCGGTCAAGAAGCAATCATCGAATTCACGGCCGACAAACTTGGAAGTTTTGATCTCGAGAGTCACATCACCGGCGAATGGATTCTCACACTCGTCGTCGAAGAATAATCGCCACGCGCTAGACACGGATTCTTCCCGCGCTAGTCACGATTAATTAATCACCTAGTTTTCTAATTGTGGTCGGGACCGGCGTCGATCCGGTGACCCTGCGCTTTTCAGGCGCATGCTCTGCCTACTGAGCTACCCGACCTGGAGAAGTGCGAACACTCCCCAGCGGTCCCGACGGGACTTGAACCCGCGACCTCCGCCTTGACAGGGCGGCGTGAACTCCAACTTCACCACGGGACCAGATTCTGCTATTGCTGAAACTGACCATTGCACCCCCAACGGGATTCGAACCCGTGCCGCCACCTTGAAAGGGTGGTGTCCTAGGCCACTAGACGATGGGGGCAGGGACCTACTATCCGTTGAGAACCCTTGAAATCTATCACCGCAATTTGCCGAAAAACCTAAGAACCTGCGAAAAGAATTGAGGAAAGATTTAAAGCCCTGCACTTTGTGCGATAACTGTCCATTCAAGTAGCCAGCCCAAGAAGTCGTAAAGTTCGTGTTGGACCAATTCTTGCTCTGCTAACTCATCCTGATCCGCGTCAGGGATTTCCGAATCGCTATTAGAAGAGGCAGCAGTGGCAGCAGTGTCAGAATAATCAGATTCGGCGATGTCTAAAGATGTGCCGATCACGAGTCTCAACGAGTTAATGCTTCGCGCAAACGCATCGACTTCAGACTCGGATAATTCGTTGCTTGAACTGATCACCTTGAGGGTGGTTTCAATTGACGACAGCCGGGATGCGAGTAATTCTTCGCGCATCAAACGCTGATACTCGGCATCTTTTTTTGCATCGTTGTGATAAGCCGTCGGAAACAATCGCCGAAGCGACGCATCATCAGTTGTAGTCAACAAAGAGTCGCGAAGTTCGGTAATCAGATGCGTCAATAATTCGCATTGATCTTTCGGCAAAGCCAATTTGTATGTGCCATCTTTTGTCCGCACTAACGGGCCCTTATATGTTTTCACGATGTTTCGTGCTCCATCGTCGCCCATAAACCATGCTCGTGAAGTCGATATACATCGAACTCGGCTCGCTCTCGCGATCCATTAGAGACAACAGCCCGACCTTTATGGTGAACATCCAGCATCAACTCGGTGGCTTTTTCGAGACTGTAACCAAAAAGTTTTTGAAACACAAAAGTTACATACGACATCAGATTGATCGGGTCGTTCCAGACGATGACAATCCACGGCTTGTCTGATTTGGTTGCGTCATCAACATCTGGTTCCAAGACCTGGGCTGGTTGAACACTGGCTCTTGCCATGTATCTCACCTTTCTATTGTGGCGTGGCGTTGTGACGTTTGTTCGGTTTTTTGGGCTCGTAAATTTGATTTCACATTATGAATTCACGACATTTTGAATTCGTAGCATTTTTTCATGTCTAGATCGGTTGGGCTTTGGTGCTCAAGCATCGTACGATTGTCGCGTGGCACTCAATGTTCGTCCAGTCGTGCCTTCGCGGTTGTTTTCGCACGAATCAAAGCGTTCGCCCAAAACAATTGTTGGTGGATATATCGCTTTGACCAAACCACGAATCATCGAACTGTTACTAGTTACGACAGTGCCGACGATGGTTCTGGCAGCGGGCAAATGGCCAGCATGGTCGTTGATCGCAATAACGCTGATAGGCGGATCACTCGCCGCTGGCGGCGCAAACACCATAAATATGTATATCGATCGTGACATCGACAAATTGATGAAACGAACCCAATCTCGGCCACTTGTAACTGGGTTAATCGAGCCCAAAAATGCACTCGTGTTTGCGATGATTTTAGAAGTCATTGCCTTTGCCGTGCTGTGGGCTGGCGCAAACTTGCTCTCGGCAGTTTTGGCGCTCAGTGCCACTGCGTTTTATGTTTTTATCTATTCGCTGTGGTTAAAGCGCACGAGTAAACAAAACATCGTCATCGGTGGCGCGGCCGGAGCAATGCCAACTCTTATTGGTTGGGCGGCAGTCACAAACTCTGTTGGCTGGCCCGCAGTTTGGCTCTTCATAATTATGTTTCTTTGGACTCCACCACATTTTTGGGCTCTTGCAATTCGTCACGCTGATGAGTATCGTGCGGCAAACGTACCAATGTTGCCAGTTGTAGTTTCAATTGAACGCACGGTTCGCACGATGTTTTGGTACACGGTCGTTCTCGCGGCAGCGACCCTTGTGCTGATGCCAGTTGCGAATCTTGGCTGGATTTATGGTGGTACCGCAATCGTTGTAGGGCTTGGTTTTTCGGTCGGTACGGCGATGCTCGGACGCAAACCAACCGAGGCCTGGTCAATGAAGGTTTTCTCTTTTTCAATTACATATGTGACCGTGCTTTTCGGTGCGTTGATGGTCGACGTTCTCGTATAAAACTCGCTGTTTAATCACGAAATTCGCCGACTTCGTGCGATAAAGAAGTTTCCAAGCCAAAGGGCTTAACTGTTAGCGTTATCTGCGTTATGACCGCCATTGATGTGAATTCTGCGATGACAAATTCGGGCACGGTTTCTGGCACAGGTCTTTTCAGCAAAATTTCGAGTTGGTTACTAACGACAAATCATCAACGAATTGGCCACCTGATGGTTTCTGTTTCTCTTTTGTGGACACTCGTTGTTGTTGTCGTTGGAATAGTTCTCGGTGTCGAAAGAATTGCTTCAGCAAGTGACTTGATCGATGCAACAAGTGCGACACAGTTGTTTTCAATTTTTCGTGTTGGCTTAATTTTTGGTGCAATTGCGCCAATGACACT
Source organism: Ferrithrix thermotolerans DSM 19514 (assembly GCA_945860575.1). Classification (GTDB taxonomy): domain Bacteria; phylum Actinomycetota; class Acidimicrobiia; order Acidimicrobiales; family Ilumatobacteraceae; genus BACL27. Next base: position 10 of record CAMAQQ010000082.1, on the reverse strand, counting down.
CGGTGTCATG
>CAMAQQ010000081.1 GCA_945860575.1 Ferrithrix thermotolerans DSM 19514 | reverse complement strand
CGACACAAAATTCTCACTACATATCGTTCGTATCATGGTTCAACAGCAGGCGCCATTGCTTTGACTGGTGACCCTCGCCGTTGGCAGAATGAAACTGGCGCTTCGGGTGCCGTCAAATTCTGGGGACCTTACCCATATCGCTCAGCGTTTCACTCAACGAGCGACGCGCAAGAATGTCAGCGCGCACTCGAGCACCTCGAGAATGTGTTGATGGTCGAAGGACCACAGACAATCGCAATGATCGCCCTTGAGAGTGTCGTCGGCACGAACGGAATCCTTGTTCCACCCGATGGCTACTTGCAGGGTGTTCGCGACTTGTGCAACAAGTACGGCATCGTGATGATGTGCGACGAAGTAATGGCGGGCTTTGGTCGTTGTGGCGAGTGGTTCGCTGTGAACAAATGGAATGTCACTCCAGACCTGATTTGCTTTGCCAAAGGCGTCAACTCTGGCTACCTTCCACTGGGTGGTGTCGTGATTAGTCAAAAAATTGCCGACACATTTAAAGATCGTGCGTTTCCTGGTGGCCTTACATACAGCGGTCACCCGCTTGCATGCGCGGCTGCCGTTGCATCAATCAATATTTTCAAAGAAGAAAAAATTGTTGAACACGCCCGAATGCTCGGCAAAGACATCATCGGTCCAGCACTAGAGAAAATCAAGGCAAAGCACCCAAGCGTGGGCGATGTTCGCGGCCTTGGTGTGTTCTGGGCAATCGAACTTGTCAAGAACCGCGAAACTCGTGAACCACTGGTGCCGTTTAACGCAGCGGGCGCCGACGCCAAACCAATGACCGATCTTGTCGTGGCTTGCAAAGAGCGCAATCTCTGGCCGTTCACGCACTTCAACAGAATGCATATTGTGCCGCCATGCAACACACCGGTTGAAGACATGAAAGCCGGCTTGGCAATTATCGACGAAGTCCTCGACATCGCCGACAAGCATTACAAGAACTAATCACTGTTTCTTCGCGATTGTTTTGTGCGTATCGTCTCTTTGCTACCTAGCGCCACCGAAATAATTGGTGATCTCGGATTGATCGCCGACCTCGTCGGTCGATCTTGCGAATGCAACTGGCCACCATCAAGCGCGTCCGCAAAAATTGTCTCACTCAGTCGTGTTGATTCAATGCAACTTTCAGGTGCACAAATCGATACTCAAGTTCGTACCGCGATGCACAACGGCGAAGAGCTCTATGCAATTGATGAGGCTATTCTCCGACAATTAGCACCCGATGTGATCATCACCCAAGATTTATGCCGTGTGTGTGCAGTCTCAAGCGACAATGTTTGTGATGTTGGTGCAAAAGTGATCTCACTTGATCCACACACGATCAACGAAGTCGCGCAGTCTGTCGTTACTCTTGGCGCTGCGCTCGGCGTGGTTGCCAAGGGCGAACAAGTTGCGAATCAGATGCTTGAGCGCATCGAAATGGTACGACGTGCGGTCGCTGGAAGAAAACGGCCGCGGGTGTTCATCGCTGAATGGCTTGATCCTCCATTTGCGAGTGGTCACTGGATTCCTGAAATGGTTGAAGCAGCCGGCGGGATCGAAGTTCTCGGTAAACCCGGTGTGCCATCTGTGACGACATCATGGCAGGCGGTTCGCGAAGCACATCCCGACATTGTTGTATTTGCGCCGTGTGGGTTCGATGAAGTGCGCGCCGCGAAAGAAGCCTCTGCGCTCGCACACGAGTTTGATCCAAGATGGCAAACAGCGTGCGTCGACGCTGATCGATTTTTCGCACGCCCTGCGCCGTCGATTGCTGATGGCGTTGAACAACTGGCGAAAATTTTTCATAACATCACAATTGACTAACTGTTTATGCCTAACGAAAATAAAATCACCAAACTCGCAAATCGCTCACTCAATGAACCAAACGAGTCGCGACTCTCACCAGATGCTGATGGCTATGAGTTGATTATCTCGGCTCACGAGAAAGCATTGGCCAGCGGCTCGGATGGATACATCGACCCGATAAGTTCGCTGTTTGTGATAACTGCAGCCACACTCAAGCAACGTGGCTTTTGCTGCATGAACAATTGTCGACACTGCCCGTATATCTAAATATCTCATAGCGGTAAACGAATCAAAACAATAAAAAAGGCGGGCCGCCGAAGCGACCCGCCAGTTTTTAATAACTTTTTTAACTAATTAACTGAGCGAACTCAGTTGCCACCTTCGGTGAGGGTAACAGTCTCTGGCATGTATGCCGAACCTGTTGTGTCAACACCTTTAGCGTTTAGCAACGCGAGCGCTGCAGTCACGATGTCATTGGTGTATGAACCCGCATCTGGAGCCTTTGTCAACACGGTTCCACCTTCGAGATTCTTTGCTGTTTGCGAAAGACTCGCTGTGCGCTCCCATGCTGCTGCGTCGATCATTCCGGCGCCGCCTGCGGCTGGCCAGATCAACTTGTTAACTTCGTTCATTTGCCACAATTGGTGACTTGCTCCAAGTTTTGATCCTTTTGAAACAACGATGTCTCGGCAAGCCGATGTGTTGTCACGGCAGAATGCCCAACCTTGAAGTGAGGCCGCAACAAACCGAGTTGCAGTATCAACATACGCAGCATCTGAAAGACGCTTGCCGTCTGCCCAAATTGCATCTTGCAACATTCCAACACCTTCAGCCTCGTATGAAACGACATTGAAGTCGTCTGCAGTGTAGAGAGCCTTAGTTTTTGGATTGATTGCCTCAAGAACTTGTGCGTACTCGTTGTAGGTCATTGCTTCAGCGGCATCAATATCGCCTGCGAGCAAGCCCGCCATGTCGAATTGTTGCTGAACAAGTTTTACATCTTTTGCTGGATCAAGACCGGCCTTGGTGAGAGCAGCAAAAATTTCAAATTCGTTGCCGTAACCCCAGTTACCGATGTTCTTGCCCTTGAAATCTGCAGGAGTTGCGATGTTCTTATCTTTGAACGAAACCTGCAATGTGCCTGATCGTTGGAAGACTTGTGCGATATTCACAATGTCTGCTCCACCTTCACGACTTGCTAGCGCTTTTGAAACCCACGAGATTGCAAAATCAGCCTGGCCATCGGCAAGCACGTTTTGTGGGGTGATGTCTACTGCACCTTCCAAGATTGTTACATCAAGACATTGCTCGGTGTAGAAACCCTGATCTTGTGCTGCATAATAACCAGCAAACTGTGCCTGAGTGAACCATTGAAGTTGCAACTTCACTGGTGTTGGAGTCACACACTCTGCAGCAGGTGCTGCTGATTCTTCGGTTACTACTTCTTCGGTTGCTGCGTCATCACTACCGCCACAGGCGCCAGCAATCAACGACATCACCGCGATGCCCGCTAAGGCAATCTTCAATGATTTTGTTTTCATTTATTTCTCCCCCGGGATTTATCCCGCATTTGTTGTTATTTGCTCTGACCCCTTCGAGTCAAACTCTCCAAAACGATGGAGACTGTGTAGAACGCTAGCCCAAGTAGGCAAGCGCCCAAAACGTAAGCCCACGCCGCGGCGTTCTTAGCATTCGCAATATTGCTGGTAATCCGACTACCTAGACCGTTTTGTAGACCACCAAAGTATTCACTGACAAAAGCAGTAATTACCGAGGCTGGTGCGGCCACTTTGAGCGCCGTAAACAAATACGGAATCGCATTGGGCACACGAACTTTGCGCAAGATCGCAAACTCGCTGGCAGCGTAACTGCGCATTAACTCAACTTGGATTGAACTCACCTGTGTCAAGCCCCGAGCCACATTTACGAGAACAATGAAATAAACAACGAGCGTGACCATGAATCGACGCGGAATCTCACTGGTAATCGAATACATATTGTTCAGAACAGCCACGAGGACAAAAATCGGGATTGCATTAAGCGAAATTGCCAAAGGTGTAACCAGTTGACTTAAAAACCGAAACCTACTGAGAATGAAACTCATTGCGACACCAAGAATCGTGCCGATAACTAATCCAACCAACGCATTGCCGCCAGAGACCGCGGTGGCTTCCCAAATTCGAGTTGTATTCTTTAGAAATTGCTCCATGATTTTTGACGGTGCAGCCAAAAAATATGGTTTTAGTTCAAAGCCCTTTACCGCACCCTCCCACAGTGCTATAAACACCACACCGAAAACGAGTGGCGCCACGATACTTTTGATGCGGTCAAGAGTTTTCATGCGCGTGTGTTTGCTCAGCGATCTTCTGCGCCACGGATTGCAGTGCTTGCGACATGTTGCGCGTGGGTGCCACGCAGTGCCTCGCGTACCGAAGTGATGCTGCGGAAAAAACCATCGGCGGCACGCGTTAATTCGCTTCGCTTTGAACCTAGGTTCACTGAAATCACCTGAAGTATTCGCCCGGGTCGCGGCGACATTACGACGACTCGATTCGAAAGGTAAACAGCCTCGGGGATTGAGTGGGTTACAAAGACAACTGTTGTCGATGTTTCGGCACAAATTCTCAGCAACTCGCCTTGCATATATTCGCGTGTCATTTCATCCAAAGCACCAAATGGCTCATCCATTAACAGCAATGGCGGGTGCGCGGCAAGTGCTCGCGCGATTGCGACACGCTGTTGCATACCGCCAGAGAGTTGCCACGGATACATCCTGCCGAAATCTTGCAACTTCACGAGATCCAGCATCTCGGCTACGCGTGCTGCGCGCTTTTTTTTATTCCAGCCCTTTAATTCGAGTGGAAGTTCAATATTTTTGCCAACTGTGCGCCAATCAAATAATCCTGCTTGCTGAAAAGCCATTCCATAATCTTGATCAAGTCGCGCTTGGGCCGCAGTTTTGCCGTTAACGCTGATCTCGCCCTGAGTGGGTTCAAGTAAGTTGGCGATCAATCGCAACAAAGTTGACTTGCCACAACCAGATGGGCCAATCAGCGAAACGAACTCGCCAGGCGCAATTGTCAAATTTACATCAAGTAGTGCATCAACTTGATTGGCTTTGCCTTCATTAAATATTTTGCTAACACCAGTAACTTCAACAGCGTTCAGATTTGCTAAGTCACTCATGTGCTGGTCTCCTTTGGTCGGTTGCGCATTAAATACAAATCAAACAACGCAACCAATCCTGACATTGTCAACCCAAGTGCCGCTGCGCCGAAAACCGCGGTGAAAACTTTTGCCGGATCGCCAGTTGCTTCACGGGCATACTCAATAATTAATCGCCCAATGCCACCCTTGAGACCAGTGCTAATTTCAGCGACGACAACACCAACTACGGCGCCTGATGCACCGAGTTTCAATGCCGGAACCAAAAATGGAACCGCAGCGGGAAAACGCAACTTAAAGAGTGTCTGGCGCCACGAGGCCGCGTAACTACTCATTAGTTCGACTGCCGCTGCAGGCGAACTTGTCAAACCTCGCAAAGTACCGACCGCGACCGGAAAGAAAGCAAGAAAAGTGCCGAGTATTGACGCCGATAGCCATCGGGGCCAAACGAACGAACCGATCTCAAGTTTTCCTCCCCAACTCACAACCAGAGGCGCAAGGGCGATCAACGGAACGGTCTGCGACATCACAAGATACGGCAACAATCCGCGTCGAACAGTGGTAAATCTGGCCATCAGAATTGCCAACCCAATACCGATTGTTGTTCCGAGAAAAAATCCGACAAGCGATAATCGCAATGAAAACCATGCCCCTGAGAGAACGACGACCCAGATTTTTTTATCCGAGCCACGCACCTCTGGACGACCGTAGCGACTAAGCATTGTTGAAACGTGCGGCATTGCAGTGTCGTTTGCGCGAGGCAAAACTCGAACGCCAAACAGCAAGCCGCCATCTTGCGGGCCAGTTGCTTTATAAAGTTCCCAGAGGGCGACGATTAGACCAAGCGTCACCGCAAACATAAAAGTGCGATATGCGAGACGACGCATCAATTTCATTAATTAGAAGCCTGAGATCGCGAAGCAATTTCTGGCAAAATGTGTTTGCCGTAGGCATCAAGTGTTTCTTGCTTTCCATCGTGTTGCAAATAAATCGAAAATTGATCAACACCGATTTCTTGCAACTCTTTCAACCGCTTCAAATGCTCATCAACTTTGCCGAGGATGCAAAACCGATCGACAATTGCATCGGGCACAAAAGTTGTATGTGTGTTTCCTGCTTGACCATGTTGTTTATAGTCGTAACCTT
>CAMAQQ010000080.1 GCA_945860575.1 Ferrithrix thermotolerans DSM 19514 | reverse complement strand
TCTTCACCGGGGCTGAATCGCAAGTTCTCTAGCAACTCAACACCAGGTGCTAATTCTGAGAGTCGCTTGCGAATTGGATCCATTGAATATTTCGTATTTGGCGATCCTTTGGGCCGACCCAAGTGACTGGCACAAATAACTTTTGCTCCTCGATCAGTTAGCCAGGTAATTGTTGGCAGTGCCGCTCGAATTCGAAAATCGTCAGAAATAACTCTGGCGTCATCCGGCCCCGACATTGGAACATTAAAATCGGTGCGAACAAGAACGGTTTTGCCTCGCACATCACCAAGATCCTCAAGTTGCGGAACCATCTACTATTTCAGCGCTGCCCCGATATATAAAGCGATATCAACTAGGCGATTTGAGTAACCCCATTCATTGTCGTACCAACCCAAAACTTTGACGAGTGAACCCATGCTCATCGTTAAGTCACTATCGAATACACAACTGTGCGGGTTAGTGACAACATCGCTCGAAACGATTGGATCAACACAGTATTCAAGAATATTTCTAAGCGGTCCCATCGCCGCTGTCTTAAAGGCGGCATTGATCTCTTCGACCGAAACAGGTTTCTTCAAGTTGGCAACGAGATCAGTTATTGAACCTGTTGGAACCGGAACCCGGAGCGAAGTTCCGTCTAGTTTGCCTTTCATTGATTGCATCACGAGACTTGTCGCGCGCGCCGCACCAGTACTCGTTGGAATGATGTTAATTGCAGCCGCGCGAGCCCGTCGAAGGTCACTATGTGGGCCATCAACGATTGATTGATCACCCGTATAGGCATGAATCGTCGTCATCAAACCATTCTCGATGCCGAACGCATCATCCAAGACCTTGATCATCGGGACAAAACAATTAGTCGTGCAACTCGCATTTGAAACCACTTTGTGTTTCTGCGGATCAAAGTCTTGATGATTGACGCCGTATACAAACGTCGCATCCGCGTTAGTCGCTGGTGCCGAAACAATCACGCATGGCGCACCGGCGTCTAGATGCGCTGATGCCTTGTCGCGATCGGTGAAAAACCCTGTTGACTCAATCACAAGGTCGACTCCAAGTGAACCCCAACCCAACTCTTTTGGGTCACGCTTAGACAGAACCTTCAAAAGTTTGCCGTCAATACTGATGCCATCGTCGGTCGCACTGATTGTGTTCGGCAACACTCCCAACACCGAGTCGTACTTAAGAAGATGTGCCATCGTCTTGAGTGAACCAAGATCGTTCACCGCGACGATTTCAATATCTGCACCCGATTGCTTGATTGCACGGTAGAAATTTCGTCCGATACGACCAAAACCGTTAACACCAACTCTTATCGTCATGCCTAAACCTTAGTGCCCCGAGTCGTCTCGCAAAATGTCACGATGGGTAATTCGGGGTTGCTGGCCACTCGCCACAAGCCAAATACCGATCTGCTCGGCGACAACAACCGACCGATGGTGCCCACCCGTACAACCAATCGCGATTGTCAGATAACTCTTACCCTCTGCTTTGTAGGCGGGCAACAGCAACTTCAACATGCTGTACAACTCGTCAAGAAACTTGTGCGAAAGATCTTGAGACATTACATATTCTTTGACGGCAATATCAAGACCGGTAAGTGGTCGTAGTTTTTCAATCCAATGTGGGTTTGGCAAAAAACGCACGTCAAAGACAAGATCGACATCGGTCGGTAGACCGTGTTTATAACCGAATGAAACCAACGAAACTTGCATTGTGTCGACTTGCTGCTCGCCAGAAAAAAGTTCGCCAATCTTTGTTTTAAGTTGATGCACAGTCAGGTTTGTTGTATCAATTACCAAATCCGCTTCGCCTTTAACTGGTTCTAGCAACACGCGCTCTTGGGCTATTGCTTGTTCGACGCCTAAACTTTCGTTCGCCAGTGGATGCTTGCGACGCGTCGCTCCATATCGCTTAACAAGTTCAGCCGTAGTCGCATCTAAATAAAGCAATCTTGCGCGATGGGCGCTCGTACGCAAATTCTTGAGCACCTCTATTGTTCCGAGTTGAGCAGACGGCGTGCCTACAACGAGTGCGAGTTTTGAAAGTTTCGAACCGACCGAAGCAATCTCGACAACTTTGTCAATTAGTTCGGTCGGCATATTGTCAACGACGAACCAACCCAGGTCTTCAAGGTCATCTGCGGCTAATGATCTACCGGCACCCGAAAGTCCAGCGATAAGTAAAATGTCAGCCACTGCCACTTAAGACTATCTAGTACGACCAAACGAAGAGCTCTTGTATCACGAATGGAAACGTTGGTAGACAGCCAAAGCAACAGGCGCAGGTAGCCAAGTTAAAAGAGCAAGATCTTCAAGCGTCGCCTGTTTGACCGCATTAACACTGCCCATTGCCTTGACGAGTTTTGATGCTCGCGCGGCGCCAAGACCCGTGATGCCATCTAGCGAACTTATCGTCATTGCTTTACCGCGAAGTTCACGATGAAATCTGTTGGCAAATCGATGGGCTTCATCACGAATCACTTGCAACATAAAAAGAGCGTCGCTTCCGCGGGGCACTTCAACTGGTGCTGAATTTCCCGGGATAAAGACCTCTTCAAATCGCTTGGCAAGTGATGCCACGGGGATCTCATTTTCTAAGCCCAGTTCGCGAACAACTTGTTCGGCGACGCTGAGTTGCCCTTTGCCACCATCAACTAAAAGTAATTGTGGTGCGTATGAGAATTTGCCTGGTCGTTCTCCCCGCTCGTTTACCGGCTGGTCACGCTCTGCAATATATGCACTTAGTCGCCTTGTTAGAACCTCGCGCATTGCCGCATAGTCATCATTGCCTTGAACATCCTTAATCTTGAAGCGCCGATATTCACGCTTCATCGGCAAGCCATCTTCGAGGACCACCATTGAGCCAACGTAATTTGTGCCTTGTAAATGTGCCATGTCGTAGCACTCAATTCGGAGTGGAGCCTCGGGTAAATGCAGGAGATCTTGCAATTCAGTTAGCGCACGCGACCTTGCCGTATGATCTGACGCACGGCGCATTCGATGACGATCTAGTTCTTGACGTGCGTTCTTGGTGACCAATTCGTGAAGTTCACGCTTATCACCGCGTTGTGGCACACGAATTTCAACTAGTGATGTTCTCAGTGAACTCAACCATTGTTCAAGTATCTGAACTTCTTCTGGTTCAACTGGCACAATAACCATTTTCGGAATACCAAGAATTGGAGATTCGTCATAGAGCCGTTCGATAATCCTGCTGGATAATCCCGCACTGGTTACTTCTTCGACCTTGTCAACTACGAAGCCTTTTCGTCCAACGACTCGGCCTTTGCGAACATAGAAAACCTGAACAGCAGCCTCAAACTCGTCTTCGGCGACGCCAATTACATCCAAATCTTCACTTCGTTCGCCCACCATTTGTTGTCGCTCAAGAGCAAGGTTTATAGCTTCGCGCTGGTCCCGCAGTCTTGCTGCTTTCTCAAATTCTTGCGCCTTTGATGCGGCTACCATTTCGGCTTCTAAACGAAGACAGACTTCGTCACTCTCGCCATCCATAACATCCAAAAAGTCTTTGACATGAGTTGCGTATTGTTCTGCACTGACACTGCCAACGCATGGTCCACTACATTTTTCAATATGAAATAGCAGACACGGTCGTCCGAGTCGCTCGTGCTGTTTGAAGGTTGCGGGCGAACAGGTACGAACTGGAAAAGTTCGTAACAATAGATCTAAAGTCTCGTGAATCGCCCACGGGTGTGGATACGGACCGAAGTAACGAGTACCTTTGCGCTTTCTTCCGCGCATGACAAGTGCTCGCGGCCACTGCTCGTCGATAGTCACCGCCAAAAATGGATAACTTTTGTCGTCTCGCAGCCGAATATTGAAGCGAGGTGCGTAACGGTTGATCAGACTGTGTTCAAGAATCAACGCTTCTATTTCGTTGCGAACTTCGATCCACTCAACACTTGCGGCGGTCGTCACCATATTTAGAGTTCTTGGATGCAGTGTGTCCGCGCTCGCAAAATAACTATTTACACGGCTCCTTAAATTATTGGCTTTGCCGACGTAAATGACCCGACCGTGAATGTCTTTGAATTGGTAGGAACCTGGCTTATCTGGGATTACACCATTCGGCCGCTGCATCTTGATGTCAGACTAATTTTTTCTCTTACGAGCCGTTTTGCTGGTCTTTGCAATCTTTTGTGGCCTGCTGTTCTTGACCGTCTTAGCGGAGACAGTGGTTGTCTTTTTTGCTGCCGGAGTTACTTGAAGCATTTTTGACAAATATCTGCCTGTGTGCGACGCATCGACAGTTGCAACATCTTCAGGCGAACCTTCTGCAACAACGGTTCCACCACCAATGCCACCTTCAGGCCCAAGATCGATCACCCAATCGGCTGTCTTGATGACATCTAGGTTGTGCTCAATCACCAACACGGTGTTTCCCTGATCTACTAAGCGGGCAAGAACTATCAAAAGTCGGCGGACATCTTCGAAGTGCAAACCAGTTGTCGGCTCGTCGAGCAGATAAATCGTGTGCCCAGTGCTTCTTTTTGAGAGTTCACTCGCAAGTTTCACACGTTGTGCTTCGCCACCAGAAAGTGTTGGTGCAGATTGTCCGAGGCGAACATAACCGAGACCCACATCGACAAATGTCTGCATATGTCGTGAAATTCTCGGCTGGTTTGCGAAAAAATCGACTGCATCAGAAACGGGCATATCTAAAATATCCGCAACATTTTTGCCTTTGAAAGTTATGTCAAGTGTGTCGCGGTTGTACCTTGCTCCTTTACAGACCTCACACGGAACGAAAACATCAGGCAAAAAGTGCATTTCAATCTTGATCGTTCCGTCGCCGCTACAAGCCTCGCATCGCCCGCCTGGAACATTGAAACTAAAACGACCGGGCATATAGCCACGAACTTTTGCTTCAGGTGTAGACGCAAACAGTTTGCGAATATCATCGAACACTCCGGTGTATGTTGCTGGATTGGATCTTGGCGTGCGCCCAATCGGCGATTGATCCATGTCGATCACTTTGTCGAGATGTTGAATTCCGTCTACACCCGTATGGCGGCCCGGAGCGTCTTTTGATTTATAGATTTTTTGCATCAGAGATGGCAAAAGAATGTCGCGAATCAATGTGCTTTTACCACTCCCAGATACTCCTGTGACCGCGACAAAACATCCAAGCGGAATCTTGACATTCAGGTTTTTTAGATTATGTTCGCGCGCACCCCTGATTGTTAGGAACTCTTTATTGGGTTGGCGACGCATGGCTGGTATTTCAACACGACGCGCTCCCACAAGATACTGACCTGTTATCGACTCTTTAACCTTTAATACACCGTTTACCGGTCCGCTATAGACGACTTGTCCGCCGTGTTCACCGGCACCAGGGCCGATGTCGACCAACCAATCACAAGAGCGAATCGTGTCTTCATCATGTTCGACAACAATGACAGTGTTACCCAAATCTCTAAGTCTTTGAAGTGTCTCGATCAAACGATGATTATCGCGCTGGTGCAGACCAATACTTGGCTCGTCAAGAACATAAAGGGTGCCAACTAAACCTGAACCGATTTGACTTGCTAACCGTATTCTCTGCGCCTCGCCTCCAGCCAGGGTTGCCGCTGCCCTGGACAAAGTTAAATAATCGAGCCCAACATCCAAAAGAAATCCAAGTCGCGCGTTAATTTCTTTTGTGATTCTTTCGGCGATCATCGAATCCCGATCTGACAATTCAAAATTCGCCAAGAACTTTGCCGACTCACCGATTGACATACTGCAAACTTCTGAAATATGTTTTCCGTCGACGAGAACCGCCAACGAAGACGGTTTGAGCCGTGCGCCTTTACATTTTGGGCAAGGAACTTCGCGCATGTAACTTTCAAATTGTTCGCGAGCCGAATCACTCTCAGAACTCTCGTGACGTCGCTTGATCCACGGTATTACGCCCTCGTATGAGGTGCTGTATTCGCGAGTGCGACCGTAACGGTTTCGATATTTGACCATCATGTTGTCGTCAACACCATTCATGACGATCTTTTGTGCTTTGGCCGACAATTTTGACCAACTCTTGTCTAGGTCAATCTCAAAACGATCCGCAACAGCCTCAAGCATTCGCGTGAAATATTGCGTATGCGCCGATCTCCACGGAGCGATCGCTCCTTCGCTAATGCTCAGATTCGGATCAGGCACGACCAGTTCAACATCAACCTCATACTTGGTGCCTA
>CAMAQQ010000079.1 GCA_945860575.1 Ferrithrix thermotolerans DSM 19514 | reverse complement strand
ATTACCGTCGCGCAAATCTACCGAACACCACAACGGCGCCTTGTCGATAATGCGATTCGGCCAAGTTCGGTCGGCGAGCACCAGTGGCACGGAGTGCGAGTATTTTTCAAATTGCATCTTGCGTGGATGAGTGGGCTTCGGTGGCATTTTTATCTCGTTTCGTTTGGTTAATCAGTTGGTTAATCAGTTGGCTAATCAATTTGGCTAAAAAGAAAACCCCCTGGGCCTTTTGGCTCAGAGGGTGCGGCTGCAGTGATATGAGACTGCGCCGTTACGTAAGTAGAAGCTCGTTTCGTGAAAGCATTGATTTCAGTTTAACTAGCCGCGCCGCGAATCAACTCGGGGTCGGGCTAAGAAAGTTTCTAAACTGCCAAGGGTCAGTCGTGTCAAGGCGGCCTGTATTGCCATAACCAGGAAACAAGTCATTGCGCGTCTTTAAAGGATCCCAATCGGTCGGGGCACTGTGTATCTCACCAAGATATGGTCGCGCATCGGCAAGAACTGACTTCCATGGCAATTCGTCCGGCACGCGCACACCTTGGGTCGGGCTGGCAATCATCCACTTCAGTGCAGCCAAAACAGACCCCGCAACTTGCAAAGTCGTGGCACTTTGACCATTTGTAATTGTCCTTGCTTCGTCGATCGACAACCGCGATCCTGTCCACCAACCCGTATAGTCATGACCGAGCAGCAACACGCCAAGTTCGTCGCGACCCGAAATAATTTCGTTGTTCATGATCCGCTCTTTTGGTTGCATTTGCCAATTGCGCATGCGCAGTTCAAGCACGCTATTAATTGCTTCGTTCGACGGACAATACGAATAATGCACAGTTGGACGATAAATCGCTTTGCCAGAATCGTCGCGCACGGTCAGGTGATTGCTCATCGTGTAACTCTCACCGTGGCGAATAATCATCCCAAGAATTTCGCCACTCGGCACCCACGAACGAACCCATGTCTCCATGCCGGGTTGCGCCAAACAAATTTGATTGCACGGGCCGTCGTCGGCGTGCACTTGCGCGTTGGCTGGCATCCAACGTTCGTGCGTGCCCCAACCCATTTCTGCAGGTGCTACACCTTCTTCATAGAAACCTTCAACCGACCAAGTGTTGACGAATTCGTTTACTTCTTTAGGTTGGTCCGTGATTTGTGTGTCGCGTTCACTGATGTGAATCACCCGCGTGCCAGTCAACATCGACAAGCGGTCAAACGACTCGCTGGCGAGCGCGGATTCAATCGCGCTTTGTCGTGAACCAGCGCGACCGTCAACAAGAATTTTATTTGAAATTTCAAACAGCGCTTGCTTGACGAAATGAGAAACTAAACCAGGGTTTGCACCGTGCTCGACAACTGCGCTCGGTCCGTTATTTGATCCCCACTTGCCAATCATTTTGTGGATCGATTGATGGCGCACATAGAGAGTGCGCTCAAGTGGGTGAGTTGCCGCCATATTTTCGTATGGGTTCCACAATTCAACAGATGTGTTGAGATACCGCACGCCGCGCATGCGACACCATTCAAGAATCGTCGTGCAATCGATGTTCCAAGCGAGGTCTAACAAAATGTCGCCAGCGGCAACTCGTTCTGTCAAAAAGCCGTCGAGATTTTCGCGAGTTACTTGCCCAATTTCGTAGGTGACACCCATCGCCAATGCATCCGCAACGCGATGACGATTGTCAACAAAGTCAACGATTGAAATTGATTTCGGATCAAGTTTTAAGTCGCGAACAATCAGCGGAATTACCGCTTGCGCAACAGAACCACAGCCTAAAACGAGCACCCGGTTTGGGCGCACTTGCGCGGTCACGCGTATCGAGTGGCGGAGTCGTCCTTGCCAGCGTTTAGAAGTGCGTGAAGTGAAATATCAAATGCAATTTCAGATGGCAGCAACAATGATTGCCAGTCATAAGCAATGCCCTTGCGGCCGGTGAATAGTGGCTCGTCAAGTGCGGCGATGTTGCTCAAATAATTTTCAGGGGAAGTTTTGTCAAACACGGTTTTTGACCCTACACACCTTGTAAACATTTGTCTACTGTCTGAGTGGTCAGGCAAAACTGACTCGTGAGTCAGTGAACTAGCAAGTGTTGTCACGAAGCCTACGAGGGTCACGTTGGTAGCCTGAAGGTTCAGATGTCTGACCCCAAATCACGTCGCGGCACGCCTCGCCCGACCAATCAATCTTCAAGCCGCACTCCGAATCGTCCGCAAAATGCGCGGCCTCTAGGTGAGTCGACCGAAAATGCCAGTGGCAATATCGGCTCGAGTTCAAATGTTCGTCAAGCAGTCGCAACGCCAACTGGTTTCGCTGATCTCGGGGTAAGCGAGCGAGTAGACGCGGGTTTAGCAGCCGCTGGTTTTGCCGCTCCGTTTGCGATTCAGACCGAAGCGATTCCTGTGGCGTTGAGTGGCGAAGACCTTTGCGGTCGTGCTCGAACTGGCTCGGGCAAGACTTTGGCGTTCGGGGTTCCGATGATTGAGCGTGTAACCCAAACTGCTGTCGCCAAGAAACCCCGCGGTCTCGTACTCGTGCCGACTCGCGAATTGGCTGTTCAAGTAACCGATGTCTTGGCTCCAATTGCTAAACATTGCGGCGTGCGGGTTCTTGCCGTTTACGGTGGTGCGGCTCGTGACAAACAAGTTGATCAACTAAATCGCGGCGCCGAAATCGTTATCGCCACTCCACTTCGGTTGATCGATTTATTGAAATCAAACGAAGCAGATCTAAGCGATGTCGAAGTCATCGTGCTTGACGAAGCAGATCGCATGGCCGACGAGGGTTTCATGCCGCAAGTTGAATGGATTCTGCGACACGTAACAAAAATTCACCAGACAATGTTATTTTCGGCAACTCTAGACGGACAAGTTGCGACACTCGTCAAGCGTTATATGAAGTCTCCAAAAGAAGTCAGCATCGATGCACCCACCGACACGGTTGGCACAATGCGACATTTATTTTTAGGTGTTCATCACATGGATAAAAACCGCGTTATTGCAGCCATGGCTCGCGCAGGTGGTCAAACTGTGGTTTTCTGCGACACAAAACGCGCGTGTGACAAAGTCGCCGACGATCTTTCCAGCCTCGGCGAAAACGTTTCAGCACTGCACGGTGACATGGCCCAAGGCGCACGCGAACGCTCTCTGCGCAAGTTTGCCCAACGCGAACTAAATATTCTCGTGTGCACAGATGTCGCGGCGCGCGGAATCGACATTGACGATGTGGGTATCGTCGTGCATTATGTGCCACCCCTAGAAGTGAAAACTTATTTGCATCGCTCTGGTCGAACGGCACGAGCCGGCAAAGACGGGTGGGCTGTGACTTTGGCTGAATACAACCAGCACACGACCTGTCGAATCATTCAGCGCGGTTTGCGACTTGAAATTCAGGCACCGATCGAGGTTTTCTCGAACGATAAACGACTTGCTGATTTAAATTCGTTCTTAACGAATTAAAGAGTTGCGACCTAAAACCAAGTTGGTCGACTAGTTTCAAAACGCGAAATTTCATCGCTGTGTTGCAAAGAAATTGAGATGTCGTCTAAACCGTTCAAAAACCTATTTTGAGTGTCAGCGTTCATCTCGAAAGTTTCACAAAGACCGGTGCTTGCAACTTCAACAACGAGACGCTCAACATCAACTGTGATTTCGGTCGACGAGTCGTTCTCGATAATTTGCCAGAGTTTGTTTACTATTTCTTCACTTAAAACCACGGCGATCAGACCGTTCTTGCCACAGTTGTTGCGAAAGATGTCGCTGAAACTTGGGGCGATTACCGCGTTAAATCCGCCTTGTTGTATTGCCCAAACCGCATGTTCGCGTGAAGAACCAACACCAAAACTTTTGCCTGCGACCAAAATTGATGCGCCCGCATACCGCTCGTCGTTGAGCACGAAATCTCGGTCGTCTCGCCAAGTTGAGAACAAACCTTTTTCAAAACCGGTTCGCTCAACGCGCTTCAACCATTCAGCCGGAATAATCTGATCGGTGTCAACATCGCTGCGCTTGAGCGGCACACCACGACCAGAAATTACCCGCACGGCTTTCACGACAAATCTTCTGGCGACGCAAAATGACCGGCAACCGCAGTAGCCGCAGCAACAGCAGGCGAGACCAAGTGAGTGCGACCGCCGCGACCTTGTCGGCCTTCAAAGTTGCGGTTTGAGGTGCTGGCCGCGCGTTCTTGTGGCGCAAGTTTGTCGGGGTTCATCGCCAAGCACATTGAACAACCCGGTTCACGCCAGTCAATGCCGGCGGCAATAAAAATTTTGTCGAGACCTTCGGCTTGCGCTTGCAACTTTACGGCGTGACTTCCTGGCACAACCATCACTCGTTTCACTTTTACTTTTCGCCCGCGAACAACATCGGCTGCCGCGCGCAAATCTTCGATTCGAGAATTGGTACAAGAGCCGATAAACACGGTGTCGACTTTGATGTCACGAATCGCGGTGCCGGCTTGCAATCCCATATATTCAAGTGCGCGCGTAACGCTGTCGCGCTCGGTCGCATCGTTATAGTCACTTGGCGTTGGTACCACGCCATTTAGCGATACAACCTGGGCTGGGTTCGTGCCCCAAGTTACATTTGGCGAAAGTTTGCTGGCATCAATCGTCACTACTTTGTCGAAAACGGCGCCGTCGTCGGTTCGCAAAGTTTGCCAATCGGCGACTGCCGCGTCAAAGAGTTCGCCACTCGGTGCAAACTCGCGTCCACGCAAATAATTAAATGTCGTTTCGTCTGGTGCGACAAGCCCCGCGCGTGCTCCAGCCTCGATCGACATATTGCAAACGGTCATTCGACCTTCCATCGACAGCGCGCGAATCGCCGCACCGCGATATTCGATCACGTGCCCGATTCCGCCACCCGTTCCGATTTCGCCGATCACAGCGAGGATGATGTCCTTCGCGGTGACACCTTTTGGCGCAATACCATCGACCGTCACGCTCATCCACTTCGGGCGTTCTTGGGGCAAAGTTTGAGTTGCTAAAACATGTTCGACTTCACTCGTGCCGATACCGAAGGCGAGTGCCCCAAATGCGCCGTGCGTCGCCGTGTGGCTATCGCCGCAAACAATCGTCATGCCCGGCAGAGTGCGACCTTGCTCTGGTCCGATCACATGCACGATGCCTTGACCAGGGTCACCCATCGGGTAGAGAGTGATCTTGAACTCATCGGCATTTTTGCGGAGAACTTCAATTTGTTTCGCTGAAATCTCGTCGGCAATCGGCAGGTGAATATTTTCGGTCGGCACATTGTGGTCTTCAGTCGCCACAGTGAGGTCAGGTCGACGCACCGTGCGGTTTGCGAGACGCAATCCATCAAATGCCTGCGGACTCGTAACTTCGTGGACTAAATGCAGGTCAATATAAATAAGGTCTGGTTGATCTTTTCCAGAACTGACCACATGGCGATCCCAAACCTTTTGTGCAAGGGTTTTGGGTTGCGAACTCACCTGTCTATTCTGCCTGAGTAATCCGCTGTCTCAACGATTATTTTCAAGGTTGCTCGTCGCAATAGTGTAAAAAACGCTACAGAAAACAGTAAGTGCGGCGGCAAGTGCGAGCATTGTGCCGAGCACACCGAGTGGTGGTTGCCAAACTGGGTTACTATACATTTCAAAAAAGTTTTGCGGTTTGATACCAACCGAATAACGTCGGATCACATTTATTGCTGTCGCGAAAATCGCAATAGCCCAGGCGTAGATAATAATTCGTCCTGACTTTTCACGCGGCGACCACACCGATCCAACGACGATTGGGATTCCAGCAAGTAGCGGCGTGAGGTAACGACCCTGAACTCCATAGGTTCGCAATAAGTTCTGTGTGTTTTGATTAATGAAAATCATCAATAATGGGATTATTAGTGCAAGGCAAACTACGGCATATCGATTTGATTTTGAAACTTGATGCCAGTTTCTCGAGATGATTACTGCATATAGTGCAATAAAAAACCAGATAACGAATGTTGGGGTAGGCGTGTCAAGCCAACCAAAGTTACCGATTGACTCGCCGACTTTAAGTGATGTATCACTTAGTGATTGTTCAACAATCTGTCTGAATGTCGGATTGCTTGGGTCAAGGACAACTCGCTCACCCAGATGATACGAGTAGATTTTCAGATACCACGCGGCCATCGCTAAAAGCGAAATCGCCATCGTCAGAATAATTCGCCGACTTGAAATAATCCGCGCGATTGACTCTTTGAAGTTGGCTTGTGCGATTAATGAGA
>CAMAQQ010000078.1 GCA_945860575.1 Ferrithrix thermotolerans DSM 19514 | reverse complement strand
CGATAATTTCGTTTCACGACTTATTAACCTTACGACATGCGCCGAGTCGAATTCACATCGCCAATTTCACGAGCGATCATGCCAATTGTTGGCGGTATCGCAGGTTTCATATTGCTTTTTGGGGTGACGTGGATCTTGGCGAGCACGTCGACTAAAAATCGCCAGAGTCAACCCCAGACGGTTCCACAGACTTTTGAAATTGGGGAAGTAAAAGACGTTGCCAAAAGCATCGATCAAGATGGCCCAATTTTGTACCCAGACTTGCGCGACGCAACTGGCAAGCGTTCGATCGTGATTGACCACACAGGCACCAACCCTGCAAAGGGCTGGCAGGTTTACTATGCCTACCCTGCAGACCGCACTGAGCTCTGCTTAGTTGAGCATCTTAAAAAGTCTCGCAACTTTAAAGACTGCGATGGTCGAACGCTTGCAGTTGAGCAACTAAAGCTTCCGCTTGATGTGCGACCTATTGTTGAAAATCTCAAAACACTTTTAATTGATTTGCGTGCTGGCTAGAAAGCTAGTTTATTTTTTTAAGGGGCGCCCAAGCCAGCGCTAAATGTTTCGTACCGTGTTTGGCGAACTCAATTGCTGCTTCTGTTGTCTCACCAGAACCACGAATGTTGATAATCACACCTTCACCAAAAGATGGGTGCTCAACATCATCGCCAACTTTTAGGCCCGCATTCGCACCGACCATATCTTGCGCGGTGCCACTGTCGCGACGATATTTCGGAATCGTCGCTCGTGTCCATTCAATTTTTTGGCCAGTGCTCTGATCTGCATTCGGTCGAAAACCGCCTCGGCCTTCATCGGCGCCAGAGTCGATACTGCCTTCGCGTTGCAACAACTCACTAGGTATCTCGTCAAGAAACCGCGACGGCGGGTTGTATTGCTTTGAGCCATACAAGTTGCGACTCCAGGCATGCGACAAAAATAATTTCTCTTTTGCGCGAGTAATGCCGACATACGCCAAACGACGCTCTTCTTCGAGTTCGACTTGATCGGTAAGCGCGCGACTATGCGGAAATATTCCTTCTTCTAAACCAACAATGAATACAACAGGAAACTCAAGACCTTTCGCGGCGTGCAACGTCATCAAAGTCACGTGATTATCAGAATCAATTTGGTCGGTATCAGCGACGAGTGCAACTTGTTCTAAAAATTCGTCAACTTGTGTGAACTCGCTGGCACTACCAATAAGTTCAGATAAGTTTTCGTGCCGGCCTGCAGACTCAACAGTGTCTTCGGCTTCAAGTTCTTTGAAATATCCACTTACTTCGAGCGCGTGACGCAATACAGGCCCCGGCCCTTGACCAAGACGCGATTCGAGATCATCGATTAACGCAACAAACGCAGCGATTCCTTTTGCCCCAGCCCCGCCAACGCCGGCCTCAGTCGCACGACGCAACGCCAATGCAAAAGAAATTTGTTGACTTGCGGCGAAAGCATCAATGCGGTCAACTGTTGTGTCGCCAATGCCGCGCTTGGGCACGTTTAAAACGCGCTTCAGGCTGACTTCGTCAAGCGGGTTCGCCGCACAACGAATATAAGCGAGCGCGTCTTTGACTTCGCGTCGATCATAGAAACGTGTGCCGCCAATAACTTTGTACGGCACACCAGACTGCATAAAACTTTCTTCAAGCACGCGACTCTGCGCATTGGTGCGATAAAAAACAGCCATCTCACGCCACTGGCGTGCGTCAGACTCATGCATTTGTTTAAGTTGCGAAACAGTCCAGTTTGCTTCGTGATATTCATCGTCGGCGTAAAATCGCACGACGCGGTCGCCTTTGCCAAGTTCTGTCCAGAGTTCTTTGGGTTTACGTTCGGCGTTATTGGTTATCACCGCATTAGCGGCATCTAAAATTGTTTGCGTACTGCGATAATTTTGTGCCAACACAACAACGGTCACTTCAGGAAACGCAGTTTCAAACTGCAAGATGTTTCTAAAATCGGCACCGCGAAAGCGATAAACAGATTGATCTGTGTCACCCACAACACACACGTTGTGTAGCGCGCTGGCATCATCAGCAGATGCCAGCTTGAGCACAATTTCATTTTGCGCCATATTCGTATCTTGATATTCGTCAATCAAAATATGTTCAAAGCGTTGTTGATATTGCGCCAGAACATCTTTGTGCTGACGAAATAACTGCACCGTATTGAACAGCAAATCATCAAAATCCATTGCGCCAGCTTTGATCAAGCGATTTTGATATTCACGGTATATCTCGGCATATTTTGTATCGAATACATTTTCGGCTTGCGCGGCCGCATCGTATGGCGACATCAATTCGTTTTTCCATAAACTTATTCGCGCCTGCACACCACGCGCCGGAAACCGCTTTGCATCAAGCCCAAGATCGCGAATCACATAGCCGATTAATCTTTTCGAATCCGATTGATCGTAAATTGAGAATGTCTTCGGAAACCCAATCTGCTCAGCCTGCATTCGCAAAATTCGCACACACGCAGCATGAAAAGTGCTGACCCACATGCGTTCAGCAACTTTGCCGACAAGTGCTTCGACTCGCTCACGCATCTCACCGGCTGCTTTGTTGGTAAACGTGATCGCCAAAATTCGCATCGGGTGCGTGCCCTGGCTTATCAGATGTGCCACGCGGTGCGTCAACACGCGGGTCTTACCCGAACCTGCGCCCGCAATCACCAATAACGGCCCGCTCGGGTGCAGCACGGCGTCTTGTTGATCTGGGTTCAACGACGCGATGTCTAGAGAAATGTTGGGTTTATGCTCTGTCACTACCCCTGCAGACTAGAGGCAGGGTATGCGCTTATTGCGCCGCATATTCAAGCAGAATCGTGTGTCGTGACTAGTAACAAAAAACTTTTTATTTTGTTACCGCCCTCCGAAGGCAAAGCCCCATCTGGCACAACCAGCACAAAATTCAAAGAGACAGATGGCAAATTTGGTAAGTCATTAGCAAAACAACGTGCCGAGATTATTACTGCTTTACGGATAGAAAACGGTGGCTCGCAGAAACTTCTCGGCGTATCTGGCACACATCTGTTGAGAGCACAACAGGCGAATCTTGCGTTGCGAGGTGCAAAAACTTTGCCCGCTCGCGAGCGATACACCGGCGTCGTTTGGGATCATCTTGATCTTGCATCATTAACAAGCGCACAACAAAAATTTGCAAATGCGAATATCATTGTGGTCTCTGGCCTGCTTGGCTTAGTTTGTGCTGGCGATGCAATACCCGACTATCGACTCAAAATTGGTGCGTCACTTGCACCAATGGGAAAACTCTCAACTTGGTGGCGCGAAACAATTTCGCTCACGCTAAACAAGTACTGTGCGGGCGCGGTGGTGATTGATTTGTTGCCTCAAGAACACTCGGCTGCGTTCGTGCCAAATGAGAAACTTCTCAACGAATATTTCAGAATTGACCTGACAACAAAATCAGGCACAGCAGGCGGACACGACGCAAAGGCAGCCAAAGGTCGACTAGCGCGTCACTTAGTTACGAATCACAGCGACCCGGTTGTGGCATTGAAAACTTTCAAAGACCCAAAATTTAAAGTGCGAGTTTTAAAGAAGTTCTAGTTTTAAAAACTCGATTACACGTTGCACGCCAAGCTCTTGACGTTGCTCGGTCAGAACTGCGTGATCTAATTTTTTTGTTGATTCAAACTCAACTGCGATAAATGAATCGCCAAGCAATTTGCGAAGTTCAGCAAACCGCGTGCCAACAAGTTTGTCGCCCGTAAACCGCAAACCGAGTACTTGGCAGCCCTCGCTGGCACGTTGTGCAACTCGCGTTACGTCTTGAGGCGAAAGACCCAAATCAGCCGAGCGCTTGACACCAACCGCAAAAGGCAGTGACGGTTGCGAGAGCACGGGCGCGACAACGATGTCGTCCACCATCATCCCGAGCGCAAAACCACCACTAAAACACATCCCGATTGCACCAACGCCTTTTCCACCAAGTTCGTTGTGAAGTTGTTTGGCTAGTGCCCGCAACCAAGATACAACTGGCGAAGTTTGGCCTACAGCCATTGTCGTGAACTCTCTTGAGATACAAACTTTCAACATCGACGAAGCAATATATTTACTACTTGGTGCCGCACCAGTTGTACCAACAAGCAATGGCATCACGACGGTAAACCCAACATCAACAACTTCGTTGGCGAATCTTTCAACCGCTGGTGTGATGCCAGGTATTTCGTGAACGATAATTACGACTGGTCCATTACCTTTACGAAATACTTCGTGGGTTACTTCGCCCGCAGAAAATTCAGAACGCGACCAGCCGATCATTTTTACGAGTTTACTTTTTTCTAGTTACTTGGGCCGACCGACGCCTGTAACTTTCGACCAAGTGATTGCGTAAACTTTCACAACATCGCCTGTTCGTGGTGACGCAACTGCTTGTCCACCGCCTAAATACATTGCGACGTGACTGACTGGGTTGTGCGTAAAAATCAAGTCACCCGGCTGCGCCGAAGAAGTTGGAACACGCGTTAATCCGTCGTACTGCGAGCGCGACGAGCGCGGAATACTCACGCCAGCTTTACTCCATGCATAAGACATCAGACCTGAACAATCAAACGCTTCACCAGGTGAGAGAGCACCATATTGATAACGCACACCAAGTTGAGACAACGCTGCTTTAACTGCAATGCCAGCCGACGACGACGGCGCGGGCACATTCGAGATTTTTATTTTTGAAAATGATGCAGCAATTCGCGCTGCTTCTTCGAGCGCTGCTGTGGCGCGCTTACTTTGTTCGCCACGCAACAAATCACCTAAGTCTCGCAAAGCTTCTTGCTCTCTTGCCGTGTACGCCTTTTCGCTTGCCTTTGCCGCGGCTAAACGTTTTTTTGCATAATCGGCGATGCCACCAGAGCGAGTGCGTTGACTTTCAAGTTGCTTGCGTTCGCGGGCGATATCTTCGATCTTTCCCTGCAATGCGTCGAGTCCGCTGACACCAGTGTTAAGTGCAACCGAGGTTAAATACGATTTACGCACTGCGTCAGACAAAGTGCCAGTTGAGCTCAGAATGCTCGCCAAACTATTCGAAACCGAACTGCCGACAAAGGTTTTCAACGCGACACTTTGCAGTTGCGCCTGCATCACTCCCAGTTCAACTTCTTTGTCTTTAATTCGGCCCTCTGTGGCTGCGATTTCCTTATCAAGTTCTAGGCCGTCATTAACCGCGCCGGCGTAATCTTCGGACAATTTATCCATTGCTTCAGCAAGTCGGTCTAATTCGTCAAGAATCGCGTCTACCTCGCGCTGCTTATCATCGGAGGTCCGTGGCAACCTGGCTTCTGGCGCACCAAAACCAGCCGCATGGGCTGAGGCAGGGGCCAACCCCGTAACCAGTGAAAAGCAACAGATGGCACCAATTAGAGGTGACACCGTCCTACGAAAACGCCCAATGGCGTTGCGGGTCATGATTCCAACAGTCTAACTGTTCAACCAAACGGCTAGAACCACAAGAAAATGTGACACCAGACCGTAATTATTGCTCTGATTTGAGATCGTGCTTATCCGTAGGCTCTAATTCTCACTAGACCTGCTGGTTGAGTCTTGGTACGGTCCCAGCTCATTTGACCACTATCAAACCATTGTCTCCAAGCTCTAGTTGTATAGGCGCGGATTGACGAGTCTTTTCCGCCAGCCCACGCTGCTGCAGGTCCAGGCGGATCAGCGGTTGGCGAAGCGTCGACTTGAGAAGAAGTGAAATATTCTCCGCCAGTACCTGTTGGCCACCCAACTGATGCACGGTTTCTGAAAAGTTCATTCAACTCGTCTCTTGATGGGATAAACCAATTGGTGTCAGAACCTAAAAGGCTGAGCAAGTTTAAATTGTTGTTACACGCCGCTCTCATCAACGCAGTGTTGTTGGCGCCTGCGCCAATGCCCGTGCCTGTGCCCGCGACGGATGTCGAAACGCTGCACCAATCTTGGGCAACTCCACTCACGTTCTCCCACTCTAAATACCTACAAGTTGGGGTGCATGATGAGCCTGGCGATGCAAACGGAGTCGTCGCAACATAAAACACGACCGATGTACCACCTGAAATTCCTGCTGCTCCGATAGTTGGTGTTGGGACGGTAACTGCAATGAAGTTCGTCGTCCCGGGTGTCGTAATTGTCAAAGTCGTCTGAGCATTAGGCGTCGTTGCCGTATCAGCTATTGAAAACGAGGCGGCTGCGGTCAAACTTGCGTTGACTGTGGCGCCACCAGCGGTTGCCGTTGTAGT
>CAMAQQ010000077.1 GCA_945860575.1 Ferrithrix thermotolerans DSM 19514 | reverse complement strand
CCGATCGGAATCACCCCGCGAGATTTGACCACGGCCATATTAGGCATAATCATCTTGGTGAGCGTCGCTTTATTTTTGCAGAGATCTCGTTTAGGTAAGGCGATCCGCGCCGTCAGCGATAACGTTCAACTCGCATCGGCAACCGGCATCGATACGCGCAAGGTGATCAAACTTGTTTGGTTTGCGGGCGGAGCGCTTGCCGCAACTGGCGGCATATTCAGGGGTTTAGACGAGCAGGTCAGTTTTTCGATGGGATCGGATTTGCTTTTCTTAATGTTTGCTGGCATCACTTTGGGCGGTTTGGGATCAGCGTTTGGTGCCTTAATCGGCGGTTTTCTTATCGGAATTTTCGTTGAGATGTCGTCTCTTTTTGTGCCAAGTGAACTAAAAGTTGCGCCCGCATTGTTTATTTTGATTGTTGTTCTAATTTTTCGCCCTCAAGGAATTTTGGGCAAGAGTCAGAGAGTTGGCTAGATGGACTGGATGCAAATCTTTCAAAACACGGTTCGTGCAGCTGTGGGTGTTGATGCGATCTATTTCGCAATCGCAGCGTTGGGTCTAAACATCCAGTTCGGTTACACAGGATTGGTCAATTTCGGACAGGCAGCGTTCATGGCTTGCGGCTCTTACGGTTTAGGCATGACGGCGCAATATTTTGGCGTCGGATTATGGTGGGGCATTCCATTGGGAATCATTTTTGTGATTATCTTGGCGTTGATAGTTGGTATTCCAACTTTGCGTCTACGAGCAGACTATTTAGCAATTGTTACTATCGCTACGGCCGAAATCGTCCGGCTATTCGTGCGGTCTGTGAAATTTAATAAGATGTTCGGTGGCACCGAAGGCATCAGCAATTTCAGCAGAGATTATCGAGATTTGAACCCGTTCGACCCAGGTAAGACCTACGGGATCTCGCCGTTCAGATTTAGCGGTTACACGCTCATCACGGTTCTAGTTGGATGGACACTTGTTGCAATCTTTGCATTTCTAGTTTGGCAATTGATGCGCAGTCCGTGGGGCCGAGTTATCAAAGGTATTCGCGAAGATGAAGATGCTGTTCGCAGTCTTGGTAAAAATGTTTATGCATACAAAATGCAATCGCTGATCATCGGTGGCATCGTTGGAATGTTCGCAGGAATGATTCTGGCGCTTGACCGCGGTTCGGTGCAGCCAGACAATTACAGTCGCGACGTAACTTTCTATGTACTCACGGCTTTAGTGCTTGGTGGCTTGGCAAAAGTTTCGGGATCAGTCGTTGGATCGATGTTATTTTGGGTGCTCTTCGTATTTTCGGATAACGTGTTGCGCGAAATAACTCGAAATGGCCCGCTTAGGGTCGGCGATTTCACTGTCATTCAAAGCACCCAAGTTGGTGCAGTGAACTACATGTTCGTAGGACTAGGGCTGATGCTGTTGATGACATATCGACCACAGGGTCTGTTCGGCAATCGCAAAGAAATGGCGCTTGATGGTCGCTGAACGAAGTTATAGCGAGACAGCGACGGCTGCCAGGGCAGCGCTTGCCACAGTCGAAGCAACGCCTGGCGTATCTAAGCCTGACTCGATCTTGAGTGCCGATGGTGTACGCCGTCACTTCGGTGGAATCGTCGCCGTGGATGTGAAACATCTGGAGGTTCAACGTGGCTCAATTACGGCATTGATCGGCCCCAACGGTGCGGGAAAGACAACATTGTTCAATCTTCTCTCTGGTTTCGATACACCTGACACGGGCGAGTGGCGTTTCGACGGACACAATATGTCTCGAGTTGCTTCCCATAAAACCGCAAGCATGGGAATGGTGCGTACATTTCAATTGACGAAAAGTCTGACCAAGATGTCGGTAATTGAGAATATGAAACTCGGAGCGATGCACCAAGTGGGCGAGAAATGGTGGAATGGTCTTTTGCCATATTTATGGAAATCGCAAGAAATCAAAATTGAGGCGCGTGCCGATGTTTTGTTGAAGCGATTCAAAATGGATCACATGAGGGATGAATACGCGGGCACACTTTCGGGCGGTCAGCGAAAATTGCTTGAAATGGCTCGGGCGCTTATGACTGAACCCCGCCTCGTGATGCTCGATGAACCGATGGCTGGGGTCAACCCAGCGCTGAAACAAAGTTTGAATGAACACATTAGGGGTTTACGCGACGATGGAATGACCGTTCTTTTTGTGGAACACGATATGGATATGGTCAACGATGTAGCCGACTGGGTGGTCGTGATGGCTGAGGGTACGATCATCGCCGAGGGAACACCGAATCAGATTTCTTCTAACGAAAAAGTCGTCGAAGCCTACCTTGGTCGTCATCAAGGAACTTCTCTATTGGACGAAGTTTTGCAATGAGTTCGGTACTTGATGTAAAAGATTTGGTCGCGGGTTACATCCCTGAGGTCAACATACTTAATGGTTGCAACATAACGGTTGCTCAAGGTGAGTTCGTCGGTGTGATTGGTCCGAACGGTGCAGGAAAATCAACCGTGCTCAAGGCTATTTTGGGTGAATGTTCTGTTCGCAGCGGTTTGGTGAAGTTGGGCGATTTGGATATAACCAGGTTTCGTGCCCACGAGTTAGTAGAACGTGGCGTTGGATATGTACCGCAAAATAGAAACGTCTTCCCAAGTCTGACTGTCACTGAGAACCTCGAGATGGGCTGCTTTTTGAAGCCCTCAGTTTTTAAGAGTCGTTTTGAATATGTTTCGACGCTATTCCCGCGATTGCTTGAGCGTGCGTCGGTTAAGGCCGGGTCGCTATCGGGTGGCGAAAGGCAAATGGTGGCGATGGGCCGGGCATTGATGATGGAACCGAAATTATTGTTACTAGACGAACCATCTGCAGGATTATCACCAGTGCTACAAGACGAAGTCTTTATTCAATGTAAAAAGATCAATGCCGAGGGAATCGCGATTTTGATGGTCGAACAGAACGCTCGCCGATGTTTGCAGGTCTCGAATCGCGCGTATGTTTTAGACCAAGGCAAGAACGCATACACCGGCACGGGCAAAGAACTTTTGAGTGACCCGAATGTAATCAAGTTGTATCTCGGGACGCTAGCCAAATCAACCGGCGGCTGATATTTTCAAGCGTTACCGCTTGCCAAAAGATTAGTCATGCACAATTGAAAAAGCCACGGGCTTTCGCCCGGGAAATGAAAAGGCCCCGGGCTTTCGCCCGGGGCCAAGACAATTAATAGTTAGAAACTATTGATTACTTACCAGCGTCAAAGTTCTCGCCGAGTGCGTTACCAATGTTTCCGTCAACACCGTAGACCTTCTTCGCTGTTGGTCCGACACCGTTCTCCACCATTGTGCGGAGAATTCGTGAACCTTCGTCGAATGTGATCAACACGATTGCGTCTGGGTTAGCAGCTACGACTTCGCCGACTTCAGCATCAAATGTTGTTGCCTTCGGATCGTAGATTTTCTTTCCCAATACTTTTACACCTGCTGCTGTGAGCACTTCTTCAACAACATTTGCAAGTCCGGTGCCGTAAGCATCGTCAAGAGCCATGATGTAAACAGATTGTGCACCGTCAGCGACGATGACTTCTGCGAGTACCGCACCCTGGAGGTCGTCCGGTGGAGCGTTACGGAAGAAGAGACCGTTGTCGGCGTATGAAGTCAACTTAGGCGATGTGTTCGCTGGGCTGAACTGAATAACACCTGCAGCAGTGATCTTGTCGATAACTGTGAGCGATACACCAGATGATGCGGCACCGATAATGGCGTCTACACCTTCTGAGAGCAAACGATCAACAGTAACGCTGGCTGTGTCAGTTGAAGTGTCGCCGGAATCTCCTGCGCTGTACTCAACTGGCTTGCCAAGAACGCCGCCGGCCTTGTTTATGTAATCAATTGCGTACTCAAGACCAGCAATCATTGGAGCACCAAGGAATGCAAGGTTGCCAGTTTCTGGAAGAAGGCCACCAATTTTGAGAACACCATTGCCCTTACGAGCAACTTCGGTCTTTGAAAGTGGAAGCACTGCAGATTCTGGAGCATTTGCAAGTTGGTATGTAGTGAGTGTGTCATCAAGACGGTTGTCCGCACCGAATTGAAGGATGCCGTACGAAGCCTCAAGTGGCTCGCCGTTTCCGTTCAATGTATTTGGACCAGAGAAACCGTCGTAGTCAACGTCGCCCTTTGCCTTGATAGTTGCGAGACAATCAGCCCAAGTTGCTGCTGTGCACTTTGTTCCATCTTTTGAAACTGCAACAAGTTGATCAGCGAGTCCGCTGCCATCTGTGCCTGCTGCTTCTGCTGCAAGTGCAATCAACATCACAGCGTCAAATGACTCTGCTGTGTAGTTGAAGTCAACAAGTGCTTCGTTGCCTTTTCCTGTCCAAAATGCGTTAACTGCATCTTTGAACTCTGGAGTCAACTCGACTAATGGTGTTGTTCCCTTCATTCCAGCCAACTCGCCACCCGCTGCAGCAGGTGCTGCTTCTTCGACCGCTGCTGTATCTTCTGTTGCCGCATCGTCACTGCCGCAAGCGCCAGCCAAAAGGCTGAGGCCAACAACGAGTGCGCCGAAACGACGTACTGTGTTTTTCTTCATTTATTTTTCTCCCCCTAGGAGTAGGACAGCAGGTTGCCGTCCATTGGTTAGGAACAATCAATGGTATTGAAGACGTTCACTTTTGGCAACCAAATCAACGATGAATGAATGAAGAAATCAGCTACTGCTGGCTGCGGAGGCCTTAGTCAATCTGTCTCTAATCGCCTCACCTAAGCCCGTGTTTATAGGCATTACTGCAATTATGACATCGACACCAGATTTGTCGGCTTGGCGTAAACGCGCATATAACTGATTGGCATAAACAATCAAGTCTCCAAAAAAATCGAGTATTTCAATTTTTTGATCCTCTGAAACCAACTCTGCCGCTCGTCGCTTCGCATCGGCAGTTGTTTCGACAAGTTCTAGCCGACAGTTCGGCGCGTAATGTTTTTCTAACATTCCGGATGCACGAGATTCACCGTCAGACAAGTTGATCGAAATATTTGCTGCTGATTCGAGTTCATCTTTTGAGATTGCACCATGTCGCAAAATCTGTGGGCTCGAACGAGTGCAATCTAAAATTGTAGATTCGACACCGATATCACAAACTCCGCCGTCAAGAACAAGCGCCACTTGATCGCCAAGATCATCAACCACATGCTTGGCTGAAGTTGGGCTCACCTTGCCGAAACGATTCGCCGAGGGAGCAACTAGTCCGTCGTCAATCCGATTCAGCAGCGCCAAAGCGACTTGATGGTTGGGTACGCGGATCGCCACGGTTTTGCGAGCGCCCGTGATCTCATCGCAAACTTGGGGTGTTCGCTGCAACACAATCGTGAGCGCTCCGGGCCAAAACTTTTCGCAAAGAACCTCAACGTATGACGGCACATTTTGTGCCCACTTTTCAAGTTGTCGATAACTTGCTAAATGTAAGATCAACGGGTGATTTGTCGGTCGCGCTTTGACCTGAAATATCTTTGAAATCGCTTTTGGACGCGAAGCTAATGCGGCCAGACCATACACAGTTTCGGTCGGCAATCCGATCAGCAGATCGTCACGCAAATATCTAACTGCGAGATCGATGCTCGCCGACAACCTGCCATCTTGGATCTGGATATCGTGATCTGGCATTTAAAAATTTCTTTTTAATCTTTTAAAAAATCAAGCATTGCGTCGATAAACGAGAAATTATCCGTAGATGCAAAATGATCACAGTTCTTTAAAAGTTTGAACTTGGCGCTTTTGAAAGACTGCACCAACTGATCGGCAGGTAAAACAAAATCGCGATCGCCGACGATAACCAACACTTCGGCCGATATCGCCGATGCATTTTCTCTTTTGAATACTTCACCCCGAGAACGTTGTAGAACGGCCTTAAGCGCCAAAGGATCGTTGTCACTGTGGCGTGCATAGTTACCAAATTGGCGTGCGAGAGTGTTCTCAATTTCTGCGGTGCCATCTATCCCAGAGATAATCATCGCTGATTCGGCCGGATCATGCGGCTCGAAAATTCTGTCGCCTACACCCAAAAGAACTAATTTACGAAACATATTTGGATTAATAGTTGCAGCGTGCAATAGAGCAATCGCACCCAATGAAAAGCCAACGGCATCAACTCGTAAATCTTTTGCGCTCTGGCGAATCGGTAGAGACATATCCGAATAGGCAGATGAATCGTG
Organism: Ferrithrix thermotolerans DSM 19514; assembly: GCA_945860575.1. Classification (GTDB taxonomy): domain Bacteria; phylum Actinomycetota; class Acidimicrobiia; order Acidimicrobiales; family Ilumatobacteraceae; genus BACL27. Next base: position 72 of record CAMAQQ010000077.1, on the reverse strand, counting down.
CGGCTTTTCGGCTGTTCCATGACCGAGCAAATCAATGCCGACAACATTGCGACCTGTTTCTTGCAGCAGTGT
>CAMAQQ010000076.1 GCA_945860575.1 Ferrithrix thermotolerans DSM 19514 | reverse complement strand
CGTGTGTCAACTTTGACCCGGTCACCAATGTTCACAAACAACGGCACCTGAATAACTTTGCCGGTTTGCAAAGTAGCCGACTTGCGACCGCCAGAAACTCTGTCACCTTGTAGCCCAGGTTCGGTGTTTGCAATTTCAAGTTCGACGGTCACCCCAATTTCAACGCTGACGATTTCTCCATCATGAGTGGCAATAATTGCGATGCCATTCTCAACCAAATAGTCGGCGACATCGCCCAAAGCAGTTGGGCTTACATTCATTTGGTCGAAAGTCGCGGTATCCATAAATACGAAATCGTCGCCATCTTTATATAAAAACTGCATATCATTTTTGTCAAGAATCGCTTGTTCGACGCGAATGCCTGCGTTGAAAGTCTTTTCTAGAACATTGCCAGTTCGCAAGTTGCGAAGTTTGGTGCGCACAAAAGCACCACCTTTGCCTGGCTTGACATGCTGAAAATCGATCACTGTGAAAAGATTGTTGTCAATCTGAAGAGTGATGCCGTTCTTTAGGTCGTTAGTTGAAATTGCAGGCACTTGCGATCCTTTTTCGTGTGGGTAAGTATTCGACAGCCGCTTTGCGTGACGACCACAAGGTCTTCAATTCGCACACCACCGAGCCCTTCACGATAGACGCCAGGCTCAACAGTTACTACTTCACCCACTTCAAGAGGTTCGGCAAAGCCATTTCGCACCCATGGCATTTCATGAATCTGCAAGCCGACACCGTGCCCTGTGCTGTGACTGAACTCAGAACCGAATCCTGCAGCTGCAATAAATTCTCTACAGATGCGATCGACATCTTGCGCCAAAACCCCTGCACGAACATGACCGAGGCCAAGTAGTTGCGACGCACTAACGACCTCGTGCATCTCACTGAGCACGGGGTCGACTTCACCTATCAAATAAGTTCGAGTCATATCCGAGTGATAGCCATCAACCAACCCACCAACATCGATCACCACGCTGTCGCCTTCAACAATCTTTCGGGCAACGGGTCGATGATGCGGTCTAGCCGCATTCGGGCCACTGGCGACAATCGTGTCATAGCTCGTGAACTCAGCCCCATGTTTGCGCATGCGGTAATCCAATTCGTCACGAATGTCTCGCTCAGTTAAGCCCAACACGAGCATTGGTTCGACTTCGCTGAGTGCCGCATCAGTCGCACTCGCCGCCAACTCCATTCGTTGAATCTCAGGTTCAGATTTGCGCCTGCGCAGATGTGGCACGACTGCAGAAACTTTCACTAACTCTGAAATTAATTGCGACGACATGGTTTCGTGAGCCATCACCGTCATCTCTGCTGGATCAAAACCAATGGTCTTCAATTCTTTGGTCGCGCTCAATAAACCTTCGCGCAATTCTGTGGCACTTCGGCCTTCAATCACAGAACATTGCGCATTTGAATTCTTTATTTGTTCACGAGATTGATCTCCGTAACGACCGTCGACAATCAGCACCATGTCGTGAGGGCGCACAATCAGTGTGCCCGCCGAACCAGTAAAGCCAGTGAGCCATCGAATGTTGTTTAGATCAGTGACCAAAAGTGAAGCGACTTTACTATTTGCCGTCTGATCAAGTCTCTGGCGCACGAGCGCATCACGGCCCGCAACACTCAACGGCAGCAATTTGCTAGTAACCACCAGATTTACTTTTTATCGGCGAGCAAGGTCGCAACCGCGTTGATTGCAAATGTGTACCCCTTGGCTCCGAATCCGACAATCGAGCCTGATGCAACTGGTGCGACGACACTCTCATGACGCCACGGATCGCGGGTTGCCGGATTCGAAAGATGCACTTCAACAATTGGCCCAGAGAATGTCGACAGTGCATCGTTCAGACTCCACGAAAAGTGTGTCAATGCTCCTGGGTTGATAATGATCGCCGCGCAACGCGACCGTGCGTTATGAATAGCAGTTACTATCTCTCCCGAACTCTGGGCCTGTAACGACTCAATTTCGAAACCAAGTTCGGCGGCAGTCTGCTTGGCTCGATTCATATGGTCGGCAAGAGTTGCAGTACCATAAATTTCAGGCTGACGTTGTCCAAGCAAATTTAGATTCGGTCCACTGAGAATCAAAATAATCGGCAAGGATGATTTAGTCATGTCATTTAGAGTAGTTGCATTGCATCAAAGACCTGATGTAGATACTTTTCGTTGATATCACTGACGATTTCGACACCGTTTGCGCCGTCTAGTACGAAAGTCAGCCCATCAATCGCTTTTTTGTCGTGACGCATCAGATCAATCAGCACTTGTCGATTAACTGTGCCGGGTATCGCAACCCCGAGGCCGTATGAATCTCGAATTACTTTGTAATGGTAAGCAAGTCGCGCATCGTCAATTCGTTGCAAACTATGAGCCAGGTGCGCCGCGAATATCATGCCAATCGCTACTGCTTCACCGTGCGCAAGTTTGAAATCGCTAGAGCGTTCTAATGCATGCGCGAGTGTGTGGCCGTAGTTGAGTACCGCTCGCCCGCCTTGTTCTCGCTCGTCAGCCGACACGATAGTGGCTTTAATCTCCACGCATCGTGCGATTCGCGCCGTCAAATCGAGGGCGAGCAAATCGTCGCCAGCCAAGAAATGATATTTAGCGACTTCGCCGAGCCCACATCGTGTTTCGCGTTCTGGCAATGTTTTCAGCGCATCAACATCACAAAGCACTGCGCTCGGTTGCCAAAATGCACCGACGAGGTTTTTTCCTTGTGCAATGTTCACACCTGTTTTGCCGCCTATTGCTGCATCGACCATCCCGACCAAAGTTGTTGGTATTTGAACGACTGCCGTGCCACGGTGCCAACTCGCGGCGGCAAAGCCGGCAACATCGGTGACCATTCCGCCACCCACACCGATAACGACATCTGAGCGCGTCAAGCCAAACTTGGCAAATTGTTCTGAGATCGTTTCAATCGTCTGCAAAGATTTGAACTGCTCACCATTGCCGATTAGCACCGTCACATTAGGCACTGCGAGTTTTATCGCAAAAGGAATATTCTCTTGGGTCACGATCACAGCGCGCTTTGCTGTCTTAGGCAGAAAGTTTTCAATGTCTTTTGAAGCACCGCTGCCGACGACCACCGGGTATGACCTGTCAGCAAGACTTACTGTAATTTTATGATTTGTCATCTAGTTGCAACGTTTTCGGACGATTCGGTCAGTGGTGCGGTGCCTGTCTCTAGCGAGCACAAACTCATGATTCGCTCAACTACTTCATCGATTGCCAGCGACTGAGTTACAAGACGATGGGTTGCTAGTTGCTGATACAAAGGCTCGCGATCAAGACGCATCTTATTTAGCGAGCCGACAGGATCGCCGTCTAGCAGTGGTCGATGCTTGCCGCGACCAGTGCGTGAAATCAAAGTGGGCGTTGGGGCATCCAACCAGACGATGCACTGCGCGTTTTTCTGCAATAAATCACGATTTGATTGAGAAATAATCGCGCCACCTGCTACTGCCAGAACGATTGAAGATTTTGTGTCGCACAAATCGACAAGCGCCTCCGACTCAAGTTTACGAAAAATATCCTCACCCTGATTTTCAAAAATCTCACGCACGGATGTCTTGGCTGTTTTCTCGACTGCCTCATCACTATCTCTAAAAACCAAGTTCAGTCGCTTTGCCAAAGCACGACCGACCGTGGTCTTACCCGAGCCCATCAATCCGATCAGCACGATCATATTTGCTGACTCACCAGTGATAGCTGCATCAGAATTCATGGCTTGAGACAATCTCAGCAAATCTCAATCAAGACTCTGCGCGAAGTTTTGCACATTCTGCTTAAACTCAGCAACACTGTCACCACCAAATTTTCTTTGCGCTTCTTGGGCCAAAACGAGTGCGACCATTGTTTCGGCGACAACACCCATTGCAGGTACGGCAGTGACATCGGTTCTTTCTTTAAAACTTACCGTCTCTTGTTTGGTCACCATGTCTACGGTCTTCAAAGTCGGTCGATTCAAAGTTGAAAGCGGCTTCATTGCCGCGCGAACCACGAGCATTTCGCCTGTGGTCATTCCACCTTCTGTGCCACCTGCAAGTGAAGTTTCGCGCTTATACGAATTATCTTTTGCATCCCATGTGATCGCATCATGCGCGAGACTGCCCCGCCGTGCAGCCGTTTCAAAAGCATCGCCGATCTCAACACCTTTGACGGCCTGAATACTCATAATCGCTTGCGCCAAGAGTCCATCAATCTTTCGATCCCAGTGCACGTAACTTCCTAAACCAACTGGTAATCCATAAGCCAAAACTTCTACGATGCCACCCAAACTGTCACCATCTTTTGCCGCCGCTTCGATTTCGGCGATCATTTTTGATTCGGCTACGGCATCAAAACAACGAACTGATGACTCATCAATTTTTTTCAAATCATGGGGTTGTGGTCTGGCGGCGTTTTCATTGCGAACACTACCTAGTTGCAAAACATGCGACATAACAGAAACACCTACTTGAGCAAGAAACACTTTGGCCAGCGCACCTGCGGCAACTCTGGCTGCGGTTTCTCGCGCGCTGGCTCGCTCAAGCACATCGCGAGCGTCGTCAAAACCATATTTCTGCATGCCGGTCAGGTCTGCGTGACCAGGTCGGGGCTGGGTCAATGGCTTTTTGGTTTTACCTGGCGCAGGTGACATCTCTTCATGCCACACATCACTGCGAAACCACTCGCTATTTTTTATTTCAATTGCAACTGGGGATCCAAGTGTTCGCCCATGACGAATACCGCTAAGCAAAACGATTTCGTCTTCTTCGAACTTTTGACGCGGGCCCCTTCCGTATCCAAGGCGCCTACGAGCCAACTCATCGCTAATGTCTTTAGCGGTCACGGTCATGCCAGCGGGAAGACCTTCAACGATGACTACCAGTGCCTGACCGTGGCTTTCACCTGCGGTTAAATAACGAAGCATAAATAACAGGCTACCGCTGACACTTCATGAGAACCAGACAATTACTGAGTGCACCGTCTAATTGCACAAAATAGTGCTGTAATTAGTTGGTACGTGCTAATTGCCCAAGTGCACTCTCGCGCATCAACTCTGTGTCGCCGATCTGACCGATCCAATGTTGCTGTTGAAGTGCTGCCTGATGCACCAACATTGATAAACCATCTACGACTGTCGCTCCCGCTTTTTGAGCCGCAAATAGTAGACCAGTGATCAACGGTTTGTACACCGCATCAAGTACAACATGGGATGACTTGACCAGAGAAGAATCAATCGGCGAAACGGGCGAACCTTGATCTGAGCCAAATCCGACTGGGGTTGTGTTGATGATGATTCGAGAGTTTGAAATCGCATCGACAATTTCAGTTGACGAAACTGCTCGCGCTACACCGGCTACTCGCTTCACTAAATCTTGCGCACGTTGCGGTGTGCGATTGATAACCGCCACATCGCTGGCGCCACGTTGCAACAACTCATACACAACTGCACTTGCAGTGCCACCTGCGCCAAGCACGACCACGCGCTCGCCTTTGATTGAAGATTTCATCGCTTGTTCGAGAGCATTACAACAACCTTGGCCGTCAGTGTTTGTTGCCCACAACGATTGGTCCGGTCTGAGTACAACCGTGTTCGCCGAATTCGTGACTCGCACGACCTGATCAACTTCGCCTCGCTGAGCCACAATTTCGGCAACTGCATTTTTGTGGGGCATCGTCACCGAGAGGCCACCAATACCAAGTGTTGCCATTGCGGTTAGAGCATCTTCGACCCGTGCTGGCAGAACATGGAATGCAACATAGACCCAGTCGACTTTGAGTTTTTCAAATACAGCGTTGTGGATTACCGGAGACAAACTTTGGGCAACTGGCGACCCGATCACGGCCGCGAGTCGTGTCGCGCTAGTTATCTGGCGGGTTGCGCTCATAATTCAGTCTCGTACTTTCGCGGTCACGGCAAAAACCCGCCCGCTCTCGAAATCTCTACATTGATTGCATGATCTTGTTCGGTTGCGGCGAAAGTGTGTCCACCGTCGGCATCACTCAATACATAATAAAGGTAAGCACAGTTTTGAGTTTTCTTGATTCCGATACACATTTTGTCACTCAAATCCGGGTTCGGCGAAGGATTTAACGCCGCCCTTATTGCGGCACGACCTGGGCTGGCGATTGGGGTCGGAGGCAAACCGTTATAAAGGTAAGAGTTGTATGGCGAATCAATCGCCTTTAACTCGGTGAACGAAGCATTTTCTGGCGAGTTGTAATAAAGAGTTGCATCAATTTGCAGTGGCATTCCGCGTTCGAGGCGATTATAAATTACGCGCGAAATTTTGCC
>CAMAQQ010000075.1 GCA_945860575.1 Ferrithrix thermotolerans DSM 19514 | reverse complement strand
GTTATCGACATTCCGGTCACAAGACCTTGAAGTTGGCGATCTTCCGGAATATGCCCCATGCCCGATGTATGCAGATCGCGCGGCGATGAATGGGTTACATCTTTTCCATCCAGGGTTATTTGCCCAGAGTTCAGACGGCGAAGACCGCTTAGTGTCTCTACAAGTTCTGTCTGACCATTGCCCTGCACACCTGCAACGCCAACAATTTCACCGGCGTGCACAACAAAAGAAACTTCGTCTACAACTTTTCGTCCGTCAGGATCGACGACGCTAAGACTTTGCACACTAAGCACTGCATCACCAGGTGTCGCGGCTTTTTTATTGACCGTCAACTGCACCGCACGACCAACCATCATCTCTGCAATCTGTGATTCTGTTGCAGATTTTGGATCTGCTGCACCCGCAACTTTGCCGCGCCTCAAGACGTTAATTCTGTCGGCAATTGTCAAGGCTTCTTTCAGTTTGTGTGTAATGAAAACGACACCCTTGCCCGCAGCAATCAGAGTACGAACGATACTGAAAAACTCGATGATCTCACTCGGTGTGAGCACAGCAGTCGGCTCGTCAAACACGACGATTTTTGCGTCGCGCACCAATACCTTGACAATCTCAACACGTTGACGAACGCCCACCGGTAAATCTTCAACAACGGCATCGGGGTCAAGATCGAGGTTGTATCGATCTGACACCTCACGCACCAGTTGACGTGCCCTATCAATGTCGAGTGCGCCAAATCGCTTTGTCGGCTCAATACCCAGAACGACGTTCTCGGCAACCGTAAACACCGGCACCAACATGAAGTGCTGGTGCACCATGCCGATGCCAGCACTGATCGCATCTGCTGGCGAGGTGAAGCGCACGGCTGAATCATCAATCAGAATTTCGCCTTCGTCAGCCTTATATAGGCCATAAAGAACATTCATCAGGGTCGACTTACCCGCGCCATTTTCGCCCACAAGGGCAAGAACTTCTCCGGTCGAGATACTCAGATTGACATCGTCATTGGCTACCACACCAGGAAACCTCTTGGTGATTCCGCGCAGCTCAAGTTTCATTTTTGGATCTACCCCACAGTGCGTTGCCGAGAAGAGACTACTCGCCTGTCGTTCGCTAAGAAAATCAACGAGCCCCATCGCGGACGCATGGCAAAAACAAAGGCCCTACTGCTTTCGCAGTAGGGCCAGAGTTTTAATTCATGCCGTTGTCACGGCACAAAATTAGATTTTGATTGTGCCGTCGGCGATTCCTGCACCGATTGCCTCAACTTCAGCTTGAAGTTCTGCTGGTACTGCTGTGTAAGCAACGCCAACGCCACCGTTTGCCAAAGTACCGACATAGTTGTCTGATGTCTTCACACCATTTACTGTGTCGGTGATTGCTGCGAGTACTGCCGCGTCAATGTTCTTCAACACTGATGCAATGTAGACCGCTGCAGCATCTGGGTTTGAAACGCTCATGTCAACGTCAACACCGATGATCTTGACCTTGCCACCCGACTCCATTGCGAATTGTGCCGAACCAAGACCCACTGGACCAGCCACTGGGAAGATGATGTCTGCGCCTTCGTCGGCCTGACTCTTAGCAATGTTCTTGCCGTCGTCAAGGCTGTTGAAGTTTCCAGCGAATGTGCCGTCTTTCTTAGTTGTATCCCAACCGAGCACTTTAACTTTCGCACCCTTTTGAGTGTTGTAGTAAGCAACACCCTTGGCGAAACCGTCCATGAAGATGCTCACTGGCGGAATATTGATGCCACCAAATGTGCCAACGACACCAGTCTTCGACATGCCTGCTGCCAAGTAACCAGCCATGAATGATGGTTGATCAGTTGCGAATACCAAACCGCGAGCGTTCGCTAGCGGTGGATCAAATGCTGAGTCAACAATTGCATAGTTCTTATCTGGGTTTGCTTCTGCCGCTGCTTTTGTTGCATCGCCGAGCAAGAAACCTACTGTGACGATGATGTTGCAACCCTTGTCAGCAAAGTTCTGCAAGTTTGGTGCATAGTCGGCATCTGATGCTGACTCAAGCAGGTCGATTGTTACACCGAGAGATGCTTCTGCATCTTGCATACCTTTGTACGAGATCTGGTTGAAGCCCTTATCGTCAACACCACCTGTGTCGGTTACTTGGCAAGCAAGAATTCCTGCACCTGGCAACGCTGCGGTTGTCTCTTCAGTTGCTTCGGCTGTTGTCTCTTCTGTTGCCGTGTCACTGCTTCCGCATGCACCCGCGATGAGTGCAAACGCTGCAATGGCAAGAACAGCGGACTTTAGTCCTTTGCGCTTTGTCATTATTTTCTCCCTCTGCATACACCCCGATGGTCTATGCGATTTGTGTAACGAGACTAGCGCACAAACTCAACATTGGAAAATTCGCACTCTTCTTGGTGGGCCAGGTAGGGATCGAACCTACGACCAAGGGATTATGAGTCCCCTGCTCTAACCACTGAGCTACTGGCCCTAACTTACTTACATTGATATATACGTATAACTTCTGCTGACTTGCGAACCCCGAGCCTAATGGGACTAGTGGCAGGCTTTGGGCGCGGGCGCAACATCGATGGCTGGGCTACGAGCAAAAAATCCGCTCGGCTTTAAATGAAACCCCGTGCGCTCAACTGGCATCACGGGCCAATCTTCGGTGCGCGGAATATGATTCGTGCCGAAAACATGCCATAACACGACATCAGTGTTCTCAATCTCGCGATCGGCACTCGTCCACTCAGGCAAACCCGCCCCACCCGCATGCTGATACGGATAATCGCCCGCCGGATATCGCTCGTCGGCGCGATTCGCCGTCACCCACAAATGGTGATATATAAAACCGGCCCGCCGCCCAATCGTCGACTCAGGTTTCGCCAACGGATATGTCGTATGCCCCGACACAAGTTTGTAGCCAACAGGTTTTCCCATGTGATTTTTTCGACTCGGGTTGATAATTTTCCAGAATCGACTCTTAAAAGGATCAACAACGCGCCGCGCTTCACTCTCGCGCCGAAAAACTTTCTCACTCGTCTCATATGCGCCGCCATAAACATTCTTCGGCCCCATCTCATGGGCGAAAGAATCAACTTCGATCACACTGTTACGCACGCCAGCGATTTCATCACCGCCGCCATCAATATCTAGATCAAGTCGCGCACACAAAATGTGTTGGTGATATGGCGCCCATAGCCCAGGTTCGAGTTCGGTCGCTGATGGATGATCTTTTCCTGGCGCATCTGCAAGCGTTAACACGATGCCCGTGAGTTTGGCTTCAAACTCAATCGAGCCGTCTTGGTAGAAATACCAAAAGTACCCGTATTCGTAATTATTGATCGTGACGATCGATGAAACAACAAACCGACGACCCCGCCGCACCTCGACATTGCCATCAATGTCGACATGCTTCCATAAAATTCCAAAATCTTCTTCGTGAGTACAAATTGCATTTTTGATTTCGCGAACGGTTCCGTCAGGGGTCGCAACGGCAACATCTAGATAAACGATCTCGCCCAAGCAATCACAGCCAAGAGTTAGCGAATTCGTATAGTTACCCAAACCGAATTCGCCAGTATCAAATGCGTTCTTGCGATATGCGCCTTGACTCGGATCACCATACGGAATCACCAGTTCGGCGATCGACAACCGATGTGCAATTTTGCGCATCTCACCCGCGTCATCAAACCAAACATCATGAATCACGAGACCTTCGCGCTGACAGAAACCGATTCGAAAGTTCCAACGCTCCCAAGAGACCTTGTAGCCATCAAAAGAAAACGAAATACCTTCAGGCTGTTTAATTTCAAGTGGCTTCAACGAAATGTTCGCCCCAGTTTGACTCTCGCGATATGGCCCCGGCGTCTGCGGCACGGCAATCTGCTGGTCATTCTCAACGGCGAGGACTTCGCCCGAATCAATGTCAACAATCGCGTGCAACCCCGAAATCGGATGAGAATAAAAATTCGCTTTGGGTGTCGGCTGGTGCCACATCGGCGTCCAAATCAGTCGCCGACCGTCGTCTAAATATTTTGGTATCTGCGCACCAATTGACCAGGTCTCCATCTTCACACTGTCAAGATCAGTTATGCCGCGACTACGCAAGGCTTCAATCACGCGCGGGTCACTCTTGGCAGCCGCGATCGCCGTCTCGCTCTCAACGCTCAACACTGGCGCCTTGGCACCTTCAATAACTTTGTTACTCAAAACGCGACCTGCGCCATTTGAACTAACCGTAGCGATAATCTCGGCTACCTTGCCCGACGAGCGATCCAGCACTGTCACTCGCGCCGCACGATCAACATTTTCACCAAGTCGAAAACGCGCCAACTGTGCCTTGGATGGCTCTTCAACTTGAACCATTGCAATCAAATGTTGCTGATCAATCACACCATCGCGACGCAAAGTACCAATCAATGACTCAAGTTCGTTCTTGCTCAACGGATCTAACGGATGCACGCGGCCCACCACACCAGCCCCAGCCGCAACTGCAGTCATTTTGCCTCCGAAGAATTTCCTCAAATAAAAATTTTGCTCCGGGGGTGGGGCTCGAACCCACGACAAACGGATTAACAGTCCGTTGCTCTGCCAACTGAGCTACCCCGGAAGGTAAAAGGCTTGTTTACTCTAACCGCTAAGCGGACTAATACGAATTACAACTAGTATCTCGTGTATGTCAGACAACTTCACACCTAAACCAGAACACCGCTTTACTTTTGGTCTTTGGACCGTCGGCAATATGGGTCGTGACCCATTTGGATTAGAAACTCGTCCCGCACTTGACCCTGTTGACTCGGTACATCGCTTGGCCGATCTTGGTGCATACGGCGTCAACTTTCACGATGATGATCTTGTGCCGTTTGGGTCAACACCTGCCGAGCGTGAGACCGCGCTGAAGCGTTTTCGTCAAGCACTAGATAAAACCGGCATGAAAGTGCCAATGGCTACGACAAATCTTTTTGGTCAACCAGTTTTCAAAGAAGGTGCGTTCACAGCAAACGATCCAGTTGTTCGCCGCTACGCGATCAAGAAGACAATGGAGTCAATCGATATGGGCGTCTCGCTTGGTGCCAAGGTTTACGTGATGTGGGGCGGCCGTGAAGGTCTTGAGTGCGAAGCCGCAAAAGATGTTCGCACTGCACTTGATCGTTACGCCGAAGCAGTGAACATTTGTTGTGCCTACGCCAAAGATCGTGGCTACGACATTAAGTTTGCGCTCGAGCCAAAACCAAACGAGCCACGCGGCGACATGTTCTTGCCGACAGTCGGTCACGCAATCGCATTCATCAACGAATTGCAGTGGCCAGAAATGGTCGGCCTCAACCCCGAGTTTGCACACGAAACAATGAGTGGACTCAACTTCACGCACGCGGTCGCGCAAACTTTATGGCACGGCAAGTTGTTTCATATTGACCTCAACGCACAACGCATTGGCAAGTTCGACCAAGACTTTAGATTCGGCAGTGAAGGCATCCGCGATGCTTTCTATCTCGTCAAACTTCTAGAAGATTCAAAATGGGACGGAATGTTGCACTTCGATGCACACGCCTACCGCACCGAAAACGCCGAGGGCGTTTGGGATTTCGCAAGCGGTTGCATGCGAACCTATTTGATTTTGGCCGAAAAATCGCGTCAGTTCAAACAAGACAAAGAGATTCAGGCAGCACTCAAAGCGGCGATGTTTGACCAGTTGAGCGTGCCGACTTCTCCAGATGGATTAGGCGCCGATGCGCTGCACAGTTTGCGAACAGACACGTTTGATGTCAAGGCACTCGGCGAGCGTGGTTATGCTCACGAACGCCTCGACCAACTGGTTACAGAACTGATTCTCGGCGTTCGATAACCAATGCCGGTTGTAGTCGGCGTTGATTCGTCAACGCAGTCGACAAAAGTAGAGATCCGCGATCTTGATTCTGGTGAGTTAATTTCGTCTGGTCGTGCATCGCACCCGAGCACAGGCATTGCGCCAGTTAGCGAAACAGACCCACTTGATTGGATCACGGCTTTTGAGCAGGCCTTTGCGTTGGCATCTGAACAAGCTGTCATGCCTACGGTCGCTGCGATATCGGTTGCGGGTCAGCAACACGGCTTGGTTACTCTTGATCGCGAACACAAAGTCGTGCGCAACGCCAAACTTTGGAACGACACACAGTCGGCACCAGACGCGCAGTGGTGTATCGATCAACGCGGCGCTGCCTGGTGGGCAGAACATGTCGGCAGCGTGCCAGTCGCAAGTTTTACAGTCGCCAAACTTTCGTGGCTTAAGCGTGTCGAGCCACAGAACTGGTCGCGTGTGGCTCGCGTATGTTTGCCACA
>CAMAQQ010000074.1 GCA_945860575.1 Ferrithrix thermotolerans DSM 19514 | reverse complement strand
GCAAATATTTATGGCAACCCCGGCATTTCGGTGCCAGTTGGTTTAGTAGATGGTTTGCCCGTCGGCATGCAAATCATGGCTAGGCACTTCGAAGAGCCACTTCTCCTCGAACTCGCGTTAGCAGTCGAGCGCACTCAACCCTGGCCACTTGTAGCTCCCTAACCTCGCGGATGAATCAATTTAGTAGTTCGCATATTTCGGATACGACTAGTTTTCGACAAGATATACAACTACTGCGAGCGATCGCAATTCTCTTCGTAGTTCTTAACCACATTGACTTTGCGTTTCTTTCGGTTCCGGCTGGATACCGCGGAGTAGACGTATTTTTTGTCGTGTCTGGCTTTGTGATTATGTCATCAATCCTTAGACAAGAGTCCGAAGGCCAAAGATTTTCTTTATTGAATTTTCTCAAACGGCGTGCTCAAAGGCTTTACCCCACATTCCTTGTTGTGATCATAGGCGTATTTGTCATTTCGTTTCTAACTCAATCTTTTATTCACGTTCAGCAAGAGACAGCCCGTACAGGTGTTGGATCTTCGTTATTTTTCGCAAATTACGTTTTACTTGCAAGAAAAATCGACTACTTCAATCCGCTGTATCCGAACCCATTGACACACACTTGGTCGCTTTCAGTTGAAGAACAATTCTATATTGCACTCGGAATTTTATTTCTCATACTAAAAAGATTCAAGGTGAGCCTCTCTGGCTTGTTTGCGATGATCGTCGTCACAGTGATTGCCGCCTTGAGTCTCTATAGCTGTTTTAATTTTCGAAATCTTCCTGATGCTCAGCGATTTTTTTCAAATTCAGATCTGTTTCCTTTTTATTCTTTTCACTCTCGGGCATGGCAGTTATTGGCTGGCGTTTTCGTAGCCCAAGTAGTCGGGAAAATGCCGAAGACCAACTTCAAATATCAAGAAAAAATCGCTCAGGTCGTCGCAACTATTTCATTCTTAGGAATTTTAAGAAGCCTTATTGTCGGTGCGCGAGAGCACCAACTTGGGCTGGATGCGTTGGTAATTACTTTCTCAACAGCGTTGTTCATTTTTACAATGCCATTGGCATTCAAGAACTCCGAACAAATTGGGCTTCCAAAGATATTTCAGTGGCTGGGTGATCGCTCATATTCGGTGTACTTAGTTCATTGGCCGATTATTCTTTTTGTACAACAAATTTTTGGCGCTTCCACTCTTCTTAAATTATTGTGCCTGATCCTGACGATAATTGCAGCCGAGTATCTACACCGAAATATTGAGTATCTATATCACGATCGAAATAGTGGAGGAACTCGAAATATCTTGAAACTCTTCGCTTTTGGACAAGCGGCGACTCTTTGTCTGATGGGCGCGTTGATGGGCTTTGGAAATCTGCGATATAACCAAACCCAGGCTTACCCCGCATGGGAAAGAGTCCCTGCAGGTTGTACTGGCCCTGTTATTAACTGCGATATTGACTTTGCGGATTCAACTGGATTTGTACTTCTTGAAGGCAACTCACATGCAGGAACAATCCTCCACACATTCATCAAAATTACCCAAGAGTTGAGACTTAGCAGTCGAGTTACTGCTGGCCAGATAGATGTTTTGGCTGATGCCACGAAGTTGTTTGATAACCAAGAAATGTCTATTTTTTCATATTTCCGCGATCCGTATAGCAATGAAATTGAGAAGTCGTATGCCGAACACTGGGAGCGATATCTCAAAAATCCAAAGGTAAAAAAATTGGTTGTATTTCTCGACAACCCTTATATGCAAACCTGGCATCCTCCTTCGTTGATCAGCCAACCATCTGATCAATCACGGTCTCGTTCAGAACAATTGCGTAACGAATTGCGAATTAAATACCTTCGAGAACTTCAGAGCAAGTACGGCAATCTCACGATCATTGATCCTTTTGATTCGTTGTGTGATCAAGAAACTTGCTTTGGTGGCAAGAACGGAAAAGTTTGGTATCTAGACGAGGATCATTTAACAGTTTCTGGTGGCGCCCAACTTGAACCTGTCCTCTTCAAACTCCTATCAAAGATCTGAACTAGAAAATTCGCCCTCGCGGGCAGTTAAAAATTAAAGTGCGAGGGTGGCGCGGGCGACGAGGTCGGTGCCGAATGCCGTGAGAATCGCCAAATAACTCAAACCAGTCGCAGCCATCACTGCCGAGTAACTTCGCTCTTTCAGCGCTGCTCGAGTCAATAACACAAGCACGCCGGTAAGCGCCGCGCAACCCAACCAAAAATATCCAAGAATGCCATCCCATCCGTCATCAATTGATCCATTCAAAACGCTGATCATGCCGGTCGGCAAAATCATAACCACAACTTCGAGCAGCCAAATCACAAGCACCGCATTTGTCAACTCGTTAAGCAACTTGCGTGTCATGCCTGGCTGCACCAAATACCAGTGCCCGAGCAGCATCAAATCGGTGACTGCGCCAAGAAACGCCGCACCGACAATCACACGCAACAAGTCGACAACACCGCCGCCATTTGCGACGACCGAAGCAATCAAACCAACTGCGCCGACACCAACTGCGACCAAATCAGTTCGTGAATCGCGTTTAGCGAAAGTCGCTAATGAAATGCCCGCCGCTGCAACAGCAGCAATCTCACGGATGAGCACGACGTCAAAATAAAAACCTGCAACAGCGCCAAGCGCCGCCAACACGCCGTAGGTCGCGCGCAACAACTTCGAATAACCAAGTGAAATTTCTTTGCTACGAAGTGTGAACCATAAAAACGCGAGGCCGCCCGTCGACCATTGCAATAAAAATGTCGCGGCATCTAGACGCATTAATTCAAAATCACTAGCGAATGATCAACATTGTTCATTGACATTGGGCCGTTGTCGGTGGCGACGACGATGTCTTCAAGACGCATTCCCCATTTACCCGGCAAGTAGATTCCTGGTTCGACACTGAACGCATGGCCCGCAACGATTGGCAGTTTGTTGCCACTCACCATGTACGGGTCTTCGTGCGCTTCCATTCCGATGCCATGACCTGTGCGGTGGATAAAGAAATCGCCAAAGCCAGCATCATCTATAACTTTTCGTGCTGCTGCGTCAACTGATTCGCAAGTTGCGCCGACGATACCTGCCTTGACACCAGCGGCCTGTGCGGCGTGTAAAACAGAATATGCGCTGGTAATTTTTCGAGACGGTGTACCGACAAACACACACCTGGTGATGTCGCTGCAGTAGCCGTTCATCGTGCCACCGAAGTCGCACAACACGATTTCGTTTTTTTGTATTACTCGCGGTCCAGCGTGATGATGCGGACTCGCCGCGTTTTCACCCGCGGCAACGATCGCAAAATTGACGACGTCATGACCCTGATCGATTAATCGCGCCGAAATATCTGCGGACACTTGAGCTTCTGTACGACCGACAAGGTCAATCTCGCCCGCCTGAAGTTGCATTGCCACACGATCGGCTGCAGCACCGGCCGCCTGCAACGCTGCGATTTCATCAGCATCTTTTGCCATACGCATTGGGCCGACAACATCAACCGCGCGAACAAATTTTGCACTCGTTACGAAACTCATCAACTCAACCAAAAACCGCGCCCACATTTGATCGCCGACGGCAATAGTTTTGGCACCGCCAAGAAGTTTGGCGACGATTGAAACTGGGTTTTCAGTTTCACCCCACGGCACAATGCGAAAGACATCATCAAACGGTGTGACTCGAGGAGCTTCAAGTCTTGGCACAACTAACGCCGCCACTGATTCGTGGGTGACAACAAGCATTGTTAAACGCTCAAGTGGCATTGCATAGTAACCAGTCAGGTATGGCAAATCATGGCCGATACTCAGCAATGTGGCGTCAATCGAGCGGCGTTGCATCTCTTGGCGTACGCGCGAAATTCGCGACGCATAAAGCGCACCCGCACTCTTGGTTGCGACCAAACCGCTCACTTAACTAACACACCATTTTGATAATCGTTCACAGCATCAACAGTTATGCGATTTATTTTGTGCATCGTTGTATTCATGATCGAATACTCACGAGTTGCACAGAAACGGTTTGTTCGGCGGCATGCTTGGCATGATAACTAGATCTTGTCAACGGACTCGCTTCAACATGTTTGATGCCAAGTTTCTCGCCAAAACTTGCATAATGACTGAACTCGCTCGGGTCGGCCCATCGCACAACCGGCAAATGTTCGACAGATGGTCGCAAGTATTGACCGATGGTGACAATCTGCACGCCGACTGCTGCAAGGTCGATCAGTGTCGCTTCGACTTCGGTTTTTGTTTCACCAAGGCCCAACATGAAACCAGATTTCGTAACTAGTCCTGCGGCTTTCGCGCGCGCCAAAACTGAGAGGCTTCGGGCATAACCTGCCGACGGGCGAACTTGGCGCTGTAAGCGTGCGACTGTTTCTATGTTGTGATTCAAAACATCTGGTCGCTCAAGAAAAATTGCGTCAAGCGCGTCGGTGCCTTTGGCGTCTGAAATTAAAGTTTCAACGCGCGTATTGGGTGAAAGTCGGCGAATTTCGCGAACGCATTGTGCAACATGGGCCATTCCGCCATCGGCCAGATCATCGCGTGCGACCATCGTCAAAACAGCGTGTTCAAGTTGCATTTTTAGAACTGCTTGAGCGACACGAAGTGGTTCGTTTGCGTCGGGGGCAAGTGGTTTGCGCGTGTCAATTAAACAAAAGCCGCAAGCACGAGTGCACCGCTCACCTAAGACCATCATTGTTGCGGTGCCGTCGGCCCAACATTCTGACAAATTAGGACACCCTGCTTCTTCGCAAACAGTGACAAGGTTCAATTCACGCAAAGTTTTTTTGGTTGCAAGAACTTCTGGGCCATGATTGACATGCGGTCGCAACCACTCAGGCTTGCGCTCAGTTATCTGGATATTTGACGAAGCGTTGAGATTTTCATTTACTGCTGTCCACGCGACATCATGACGATCAAAATTGCCGTTTGCCCAACGCTTGGCTGCCAATCTTGCCACCACATCGGCAACTTGCTGAACCGAAAAGTTAAAACCAAGTTCTGCGAGTGACGTGACTGGGTACTCGGCGATACCACAAGGCACGATGTGCTCGCGCATAAACGCGAGATCAGTCGAAACATTTAATGCAAACCCATGCATTGTGCGCCCACGTGAAATTCGCACGCCGATCGCGCAAATCTTTTTCGGCGTCATTGACTTGTGATCGATCCACACACCGGGGTACCCATCCAAGCGACCTGCATTGGTCACGCCCAAATCAGCAAGTGTGTCAATCACGAGTTGCTCAACACCGCACACGTATGCCTGCATATCGGCTGGTCCGCCGACGCCGTGCTTTGCTTCAAGTGAAAGAATCGGATAGACGACTAGTTGGCCAGGGCCGTGATAGGTGATGTCACCGCCACGATTGACTTTTACAAGTTCGGCACCAACTTGCTTTGGATCGCACTTGAGATTATTTTTTAAATCCGCACTTGACCCGTAAGTAAAAACATGCGGATGCTCGAGCATCAACAAATGCTGATTTGATGACTGCGAGAACATTGCAGTTTGCACTGCGAGCGCTTCGCGATAAGGCACTTTGCCAAGCCAACGAACATTAAGTTTCGTTGCGCCTTTTGTATCTTCGCGCGACACGATTTAGATCTCCGCTGACCAATCCTGTGTTTCAAGAACTCGCTTTACTTTTGCGAGAAATCCCGCTGCATATGCCCCGTCAAATGCGCGATGATCCCAGCTCATCGCGAGATTGCCAACTGGATGAATTGCAATGCTCTCAGAACCGTCAGCCAATCGCGCCACGACCGGCTTGCGCACGATCGCATCAGTCGACATAATCGCTACTTGTGGCTGATTGATGATCGGCATAGTAAGAACCGAACCAGCAGAGCCGTTATTCGAAATCGTAAATGTTCCACCTTGAATTTCGTCTGGCGTAAGTTTTCTAGTGCGGGCACGAGTTGCAAGATCTGAAATTTCGCGAGCGATTGCACGAAGGCGCTTGCTGTCTGCACTTCGCACGACTGGCACGAGCAGACCTTGAAACTCGAGGTCAACTGCGATGCCCAGGTCGACATAATTATGCACGACCAATTTGTCGGCTTCGATACTTGCGTTGAGATTTGGATACTCAGCCAACGCTTCAACAATGGCTCGGGCGATAAACGGAAGATACGTCAGCGTAAAGCCTTCGGCTTGCTTCCATTGATCTTTGACTTCACTTCTAGTTGCATCAACATTTGCATAGTCAACTTCGACAACACTAAACGCATGCGCACTTACCGCTTGCGACATAATCATGTGTGCTGCAGTAAGTTTGCGAATTTTTGTGAGCGGAATAATTGTTTCGCGCTCTGAACCTTGCGTGAACTTTGGTGCTGGTGCTGGCGCGGCAACTTTTGGCGCTTCAACAACTGGCGCAGGCGGCGCAACTGGCGC
>CAMAQQ010000073.1 GCA_945860575.1 Ferrithrix thermotolerans DSM 19514 | reverse complement strand
GCCTCGCGAAGAATTACTTCTTCTGAGTCAAAATCGATCGTGTCGATCAAAACTTTGATCGACTCTGCGCCAGTGCCACCGGTGAAATAATCTTCGTAGCGATCTTTGATTTCTCGCCAGAGTTCTTCGTCGTCAATGATCATTCTTGGGTGGAGTTTTTTGAAAGTATCAAAAGCACGCTCAAGACGATCGATGTCTTTTGTGTGACGATCGGTGATCAGGGTGATGTCTTTGTCAATGAGTTTCTGCTTGGCGCGAATATCGCTTTCTTTCGCACCGTCTTTTTCGAGTTGCTTTAATTCTGCCTCGGCATCTTTTTGACGAAGTTTGATTTCTTTGTCTTTTCGCTTGAGAGCCTCGTCGCGATCTTCTAAGTATTCTTTTTCGATTTCTGGCATCTCTTCGTGACGCTTGTCGACATTGACTTCGCTGACCAACCACGCCGCAAAATAAATAACTTTCTCTAATTGCTTGGCTTTGATTTCTTCGCGCGACTCTAAACCGCCGAGAAGATATGCCAACCAACTACGGGTACCGCGGAGATACCAAATGTGCACGACAGGCGCAGCAAGTTCGATATGACCCATGCGTTCACGACGCACTTTTGAACGGGTTACTTCAACGCCACACTTCTCACAGATGATTCCCTTGAAGCGAACACGCTTGTATTTGCCGCAATAGCATTCCCAGTCGCGGGTTGGTCCGAAGATTTTTTCGCAGAACAAACCATCGCGCTCTGGGCGCAATGTGCGGTAGTTGATCGTTTCCGGCTTTTTAACTTCGCCACGCGACCAATTGCGAATGTCGTCGGCCGTTGCCAAACCGATACGCAACTGTTGAAAGCTGTTGATATCTAGTTTGCGCTTGTTGTCGTCGATTACTACATCTGACATGGTGATGCCAACCCTTCTGTTGTGCTGCCGTTAATCATTAGTAAGCCTTTTCGCGACGTCGCTCGCGCTCACGGTCGTCTGCATCAGAACCGCGTTCGTTGCGGCTGATGTCGATGCCAAGTTCGCGCACTGCAGTGAAGACTTCTTCGTCGAGATCTGTGAGTTCGACTTGCTTGCCTTCATGCGAAATAACTTCTACGTCAAGACAAAGTGCTTGCATTTCTTTCATCAACACTTTGAAACTCTCCGGAATACCAGGCTCTGGAATATTGTCGCCCTTGACGATCGCTTCATAAACGCGAACTCGTCCGAGTACGTCGTCGCTCTTGATCGTCAGAAGTTCTTGCAAGCAATACGCCGCGCCGTAGGCCTCAAGTGCCCACACTTCCATTTCTCCGAAACGCTGTCCGCCGAATTGTGCTTTTCCGCCCAATGGTTGTTGCGTGATCATCGAGTACGGGCCCGTTGAACGCGCGTGAATCTTGTCGTCAACCAAGTGGTTGAGTTTCAAAATGTACATATAGCCAACTGTGATCGGGTTGTCGTATGGCAAACCAGTTCGACCATTGCGCAGAACTGTCTTTCCGTCGTCGCCGATCATTCGCTTGCCATCAATCGACTCTGGGTTTAGGTTTCGCAGAATCGATTGAATCGTTGGATGCGAACCGGCTTGATCGTCTTCGTCCCAATGTGCACCATCGAAAACTGGTGTCGCCACAAAAGTTGCTGGCGGAGTTGACGGACGAGTCTTGGATTCGGTGCCACGAATTGGGTTCGCACCTACGGTCTTGTTGTTCTTTTCATCGAACCAACCCCACCTGGCGCAATAACCCAAGTGAGCCTCGAGTACCTGACCGATGTTCATGCGACTCGGCACACCAAGTGGATTCAAGATGATGTCGACTGCGGTGCCGTCTTCGAGATATGGCATGTCTTCAACAGGCAGAATCTTTGAGATGACACCTTTGTTACCGTGACGACCAGCGAGTTTGTCACCGACGCTGATTTTTCGTTTTTGTGCAACGTGAATTTTGACGATCTGGTTTACACCTGGTGGCAATTCGTCACCTGGCAAGTCGTCGCCTTCTGCGGCGCGCTTGAGAACTTTGACGTCAATAACTTTGCCGCCTTCACCGTGAGGAACCTTGAGTGATGTATCGCGAACTTCCTTCGATTTTTCGCCGAAAATCGCACGCAACAAACGCTCTTCAGGTGTCAGTTCGGTTTCACCTTTAGGTGTCACCTTGCCAACGAGCACATCGCCAGGCCCTACTTCGGCGCCGACGCGAATGATTCCACGGTCGTCAAGGTCGGCAAGAATTTCTTCTGACAAGTTCGGAATGTCACGGCTGATTTCTTCCGCGCCAAGTTTTGTATCGCGAGCATCAACTTCGTACTCGTGAATGTGGATCGAAGTGAGCACATCTTCTTTAACCAAACGCTCTGACAAGATGATTGCGTCTTCGAAGTTGTAGCCCTCCCATGGCATCAAAGCCACGAGCAAGTTCTTGCCGAGTGCGAGTTCGCCTTCGTCGGTGCTTGGGCCGTCAGCGAGCAAGTCGCCCTTCGAAATTTTTTGTCCTTCTTTGACACGCACAACTTGGTTGATGCAAGTGTCTTGGTTCGAACGCAAGAACTTTGACAACTTGTGTTCGTGTTCGCGCTTCGGCAAGTTCTCGTATTTAACCACGATCGTCGCGCCAGTGATCGACTCGACAACGCCGTCATCTTTTGCCAAGATCAAATCGGCTCCGTCGCGTGCGGCGCGGGCTTCAACGCCAGTGCCGATATACGGTGCTTCGGCGCGAATCAACGGCACGGCTTGACGCTGCATGTTTGCACCCATCAACGCACGGTTTGCATCGTCGTGTTCAAGGAAAGGAATCAGCGCAGTTGCAATCGACACGATCTGTTTTGGTGAAACATCGATGAAGTCGACTTCATCTGGAGTCACAAGACCGATATCGGTCGTCGCGCCGAAGAAACTTTCTGCCTCAAGCATCTTCTTGAGGTCTTCCAAACTTGCTGCCTGTGGCGAACGGCGAACAAGAACGCGCTCGTCGCGAAATCGGCCGTCTGGCAAAATCGGTGTGTTGGCCTGGGCGACAACATAGTTTTCTTCTTCGTCGGCGGCCATGTATTTGATCTCGTTCGTTACAAACCCACCACTAACTCGGCGATACGGAGTTTCAATGAAACCAAATGGATTAATTCGCGCGTAAGTCGACAATGCACCGATAAGACCAATGTTCGGACCTTCTGGTGTTTCGATTGGGCACATGCGACCGTAATGCGAGAAGTGAACGTCTCGAACTTCAAAACCTGCACGCTCACGACTGAGTCCGCCTGGCCCGAGAGCCGAAAGACGACGACGATGAGTCAAACCCGAAAGTGGGTTGACTTGGTCCATGAACTGCGACAATTGAGATGTTCCGAAGAACTCTTTGATCGCTGCAACCACGGGCCGCACATTGATCAAAGTCTGTGGCGAAATCGCTTCAGAATCTTGGGTCGTCATTCGCTCACGAACAACGCGCTCCATTCGCGAAAGGCCGATGCGAACTTGGTTCTGAATCAATTCACCAACTGAACGAATACGACGGTTGGCAAAGTGGTCTTGGTCGTCGAGTCGGTAACCAGGCTCTTGCTTAACGAGGTGCAACATGTATGAGATGGTTGCCAAAACTTCGCAACGACTCAACACATCTTGGTCTTCACTCGGAAGGTCAAGTTGACCAAGTTCGGTTCCCGTTTTGAGACCGAACATCTCTTGAATTTTCTTTACTTCGCCGCCTAGTTTGCGGTTCAGTTTGTAGCGACCAACTCGTGACAAGTTGTAACGCACACCAAAGAACGCCTGCTCGAAATAAACACGGGCTGCTTCTACGTTTTGTGGTTCGCTTGGTCGGGCACGCTTGTAA
Organism: Ferrithrix thermotolerans DSM 19514; assembly: GCA_945860575.1. Classification (GTDB taxonomy): domain Bacteria; phylum Actinomycetota; class Acidimicrobiia; order Acidimicrobiales; family Ilumatobacteraceae; genus BACL27. Next base: position 2,644 of record CAMAQQ010000073.1, on the reverse strand, counting down.
ATTTCGAGCAACGCTTCTTCGCGAGTTGGGGCGATCAACTTCTCGCGACGCCACTGATCTTCGAGGAAATCAAAGTAGTTGACGAAACGATCGATGAAGCCTGGCGCATTTAACTCGTCGTAGCCGAGCGCACGAATAATTGTGAACACACCCATGCGACGCTTTCGTGCGACACGAGTACCGGCAGTAACTTCTTTGCCTGGCTTGTGCTCGACATCGAACTCAAGCCACTCACCGCGACTTGGATGAATCGTGCCCTTGACTAGTTGATACTTCGACAAGTTGCGCAAACGAAAGCGTTCGCCCGGTTCGAAGATTACGCCTGGCGAGCGAACCAACTGAGAAACAACAACACGCTCGGTTCCGTTGATGATGAAAGTTCCCTTGTCGGTCATCTTCGGAAAATCGCCGATGAAAACTGTCTGCTCTTTGATTTCGCCAGTCGGACGATTCAAAAATTTTGCTTTGACAAACTTTGGCACCGAATATGTCATGTCACGATCGCGACACTCTGCTTCTGTGAACTTTGGCTTCGGGTTTAGATCTGCATCATCTGGATCAAATGTAAGTTCAAGTTGGAGATCATCGCTCACACCTTTGACCGGCGAAATATCTTCAAACACTTCTCGCAAACCTTCGGTGAGAAACCACTCGAAACTTTCGCGTTGTACGCCGATTAAATTCGGGATTTCCATTGCATCGGATAGTGTTGCGAACGAATAGCGTTCGCGTGCATCAGCACGAAGGGCCACGAGTGTACTCCTAAGGTTAGAAATTGGCAAGCAGAAAAATTAGAGTGAAATGCCCGCTGAGAAATTTTTTTGAATCACTCGAAGGGCATCGCACGGCGATTTACGAGCCTATCTGTGCTATCGAGCAGAAAACATAGCCAAAGGCGATGTTTTGTGCTTAATCACAAATTTTGGTGAAATTCACCAGACTCGCAAATTAAGACCACGGTCGGCGTCCGGAAACCCGGACGCCTCGACCGCGAATTAAGCGAGTTCGACGGTTGCGCCAGCCTCTTCAAGCTTGGCTTTTGCTTTGGCGGCATCGTCCTTGCTTGCCTTTTCTAGAACAGGCTTTGGTGCACCATCAACCAGGTCTTTGGCTTCTTTGAGACCAAGCGAAGTGAGTTCGCGAACGACCTTAATTACGGCAATTTTCTGGGCGCCACCTTCTTTCAAGATTACTGTGAACTCGTCTTTTTCGGCTGCTGCATCACCGGCTGGTGCTGCTCCGCCTGCTGCCGCAACTGCCACTGGGGCTGCTGCTGATACGCCGAACTTCTCTTCGAAAGCCGAGAGAAGATCTTTGAGTTCAAGAACTGTGAGTTCTGAGATCCCGTCAAGAATCTGATCTTTTGTTAGTGCCATTTTTTTCTCCTTTTATTTGTTAATTAATTAGTTTGATTAGTTCTTTATGCCGCTTCGCGTTGTTCGATGAGTGCCTTGATGCCGTAAGCGGCTTTTCGTGGCAACGCAGCGAGCAAGTTTGCAGTCTTTGACATTGGTGCTTTGAGCAAACCGGCGAATTGCGCCAACATAACTTCGCGTGGCGGAAGATCGGCAAGCTCCTTGAGTTCTTTTGCGTTGACGGCTTTTCCGGCAACGACGCCCCCCATGAGAACCAAAAGCGGATTTTCTTTCGCATGCGTCTTGAGAACTTTGGCTACAGCCGAAGCATCGCCATCAACAAATGTGATCGCAGCAGGGCCTTTCAAAAATTGTTCAAGTTCGGCGTAGCCAGATTCGCGTGCGGCAAAACGAGCCAATGTGTTTTTGTAAACCTTGTATTCGGCACCGTGTGGGCGAAGTGCTCGGCGCAAAGTTGCCAACGAGCCGACTGACAATCCGCGATATTCGGTGATGATCGCAGCGCTCGACTTAGCAAGCTTCTCGCTCACCTCTTTGACTACCGCGACTTTTTCAGCACTTGGATTTGCCATGATTTATAAAACTTTCTGATTAGTTAACGCTCGGGCGCTCAACGCAGTGCGGAACAACCCAGTCGACTCGCGTCTAAACCAGATTCATTCACCTCGTTTGGCGAACCATTGCTAGTTCATTATCTGCTCGGTGACCATGTCGCGACTTTCGTCTCGACTAATCGATCGATCAGACCAAATTTCTGCGGTGGGCAACCTTTGCATTTCTGCTTAAGTTGCTATTACTAAACTTCTAATTCAAAACTTACTTCGCCTCCTTACGATATCGGGCGAAAAACCCGCTTGCCAACTAATCGCGACATTAACCCGCGACATTAACTCGCGACATTAACCCGCGACATTAACCCCAAGTATTAACCCCGGTTAATTGATTATTAGTTATTCGCCGGCAACAAGTGCTGGGTCAATCTTTACGCCTGGCCCCATCGTCGATGACATCGAAATCTTCTTGATGTATCGACCTTTGGCGGCCGCTGGGCGGGTGCGGTTGAGTTCATCAAGCACGGCGGTCACGTTAAGCGTCAACGCTGCAACTTCGAAACTAACTTTGCCTACCGGAATATGCACATTGCCATAACGGTCTGTGCGGTATTCGACTTTTCCGCCTTTGAACTCACCGACTGCGCGAGCAACATCTTGTGTCACTGTGCCAGTCTTTGGGTTTGGCATCAAACCGCGTGGCCCGAGTGCACGACC
>CAMAQQ010000072.1 GCA_945860575.1 Ferrithrix thermotolerans DSM 19514 | reverse complement strand
TAATCAACGCGGGCTGACATTATTTGCCTGTCAATTAGTCACCGCTAATTAAGCAGCAACCAGACTGACTGACTTGCGTCGTGAAAACATGATCGCGACGATCAAAATCACAAGTGAGACGCCGGCAATACTTAATCGAGCAAAGTCGTTGTCCTTCAAGTTAATGATCGCTGGCAACACGAGAAGTGCGACCAAGTTCATCACTTTGATCAACGGATTTAGTGCAGGACCGGCAGTGTCTTTAAACGGGTCACCAACGGTGTCGCCAATGACCGCTGCTTTATGGGCATCTGAACCTTTGCCGCCGTGGTGACCGTCTTCGATGTACTTCTTGGCGTTATCCCATGCGCCACCAGCGTTGCTGAGGTAGTTAGCCATCAACTGGCCCGTCAAAATAACGCCAGCCAAGAATGCGCCGAGCGCAGCGTAACCAATGCCAAAGCCAACGATGACTGGTGTGAGAACTGCGAGCAATGCTGGCGTTGTTAATTCGCGCAACGATGCTGCGGTGCAGATGTCGATGACCGGGCCGTAATCAGGTTGCTTTGTGCCGGCCATAATTTTGCCGTCTTTGAACTGACTGCGAACTTCTTGCACAACCACGCCTGCTGTTCGACCAACTGCACGAATCGCGAGTGCCGAGAACATAAACGCAATTGATCCACCAATTAGTAGACCAATAAATGTTTTTACATCTGAAACATTGATTTGTGTTTCAACGGCCGTAAATATTGCCGAGCCTTCGAGTTTGTTACCGGCCTCATCTTTGAGACCGAGTTCGCCGGCAATTGTTTCGATGTATGAAGCGAACAACGCAACTGCAGCGATCACAGCCGAACCGATTGCGAAACCTTTAGTCACAGCCTTGGTCGTGTTGCCAACGGCGTCGAGGCTGACAAGAATTTTGCCAGTCTCGCCGTGCAACTCTCCAGCCATTTCGGCGATTCCTGCGGCGTTGTCAGAAACGGGTCCGAAAGTATCTTCAGACACGATGACTCCGGTTGTAGCCAGCATGCCCATGCCACACAATGCAACGAGATAGAGCGAGAACTGAATGTTTCCGCCGCCCATCCAAATCGTTGTACCGAGTGCGACCGCGATGCACAAAATTGCATACACCGATGATTCAAGACCTGATGCAGTACCAGCAAGAACAACTGTCGCAGGCCCAGTCTCGGTGCTCTCGGCGATTTCTTTGACTGGGCCATATTCGGTGCCCGTGAAATATTCGGTGAGACGGCTTAAGACTTGAGCAAGAATTAAACCAACAAGTACGGCGCCGAACACGCGCCAGCCCGTATTTGTGAAACCTGTCTTTTCAAGCTTGTCGTTGCCAATATAAAAAGTCGCCAGAAGGTACGTGCCGATAACGGTGATGATGCCAGCGGTGAGAAAGCCGCGGTTGATTGGTTTCAATGCATTTGTTTCGCCATCGCGAGCGCGCACGGCGAACACGCCGGCGATTGAGGCAATTACGCCGATTGCGCGTGCAGCAAGCGGGAAGACCAAACCGAGTGCCGGGTTCAAACCGATTGAGTTGAACGCTGCAACACCAAGAATAATCGAAGCAACAAGAGTGACTTCGTAACTCTCAAATAAGTCAGCAGCCATACCTGCACAGTCACCAACGTTGTCGCCAACGTTGTCGGCAATTGTTGCGGGGTTGCGTGGGTCATCTTCTGGGATTCCTGCCTCGACTTTGCCAACCAAGTCGGCGCCGACATCGGCTGCCTTTGTGAAAATTCCACCACCGACGCGCAAGAACAATGCGAGTAACGAACCACCGAAACCAAAACCAATCAACATTGCCGAACTCGTGTTCTGAAACAGCGCGATGATGACTGTTGCACCGAGCAAGCCGAGACCGACGGTGAACATGCCAGCCACGCCACCAGTGCGGAATGCAACTTGTAGCGCTTGCTTCATTGAGCCGCGTTTGGCAGCAGCCGCGGTGCGAACGTTGCCTCGGGTCGCGAGTGTCATACCGATGTAGCCGGTTAATCCTGAAGCAACGCAACCGAGAACGAAGGCGATAGTGCGATACAAACCCGATTGCACGAATGAGAGAGCCGATTCGCCACCTGGCTTGTCGATCGCAACGGATGTTAAAAACACCACTGCACCAACCGGCACGAGAATCATGCCGATCGTACGAAACTGTCGTTTGAGGTAGGCCCATGCACCGACTTGAATCGCCACGGCGATTTCTTTCATTTTGTCGGTGCCTTCGTCTTCTTGAAGAACTTTGACCATCAAATACCAGCCGACGAGCAGTGCGAGAACTGCAGAACCGCCCGAGAGCCACAAAATGAGCCACTCACCACCTTTGAGTGTGAAGTCTTGCCAGCCGCCTTCAGATGCAATTAGTGCGCTCACTTGATATTTCTCCGTTTTCTCATTGGGTTCGCCACCATGGCACCCCGTTTATATGTCTCGGAAAGTATAAAGAATTTGCCACCACTAATGCCAATAACCGAGAATTAGTTGGCTAATTCATATCCGTTTGAGCGCGAGATCCGAAACGTCAGTTTTGGCAGGATGAGACACGGTTCACGCTGTCTACGGCGCCAAGAATGTGGCTCAGCAACGGGCTGACTACTAGCGTGAATGAAGAACACTATGGTGAAAACACAGCAAGCAATAGCAAAAGTGGGCAAATCTCGAGCCCCAGTAACTGGCACGGCGCTATCAGTGCGCAAAAAGCAGTCTTATATAGCCGACATTTATTCGACCGCTGTTGGCAAGAAATACGCCATGGCAATTTCTGGTATCGCATTGATGGGTTTCGTTTTGTTTCACATGATTGGCAACTTAAAGATGTACCTTGGCGCCGCAGAAATTAACAGTTATGCCGAGTTCCTGAAGAAACTTTTGTATCCCCTTGCCCCAAAGGGCGCGGTGTTGTGGATGTTACGCGGTGGCTTGTTGGCGATGCTCGTGTTGCACTTGCATGCTGCGTGGTCGTTGACAGTTTTAAATCATCAGGCGCGACCGGTCAAATATCAATCGCCGCGAGATTACGAAGTAGCGAATTTTGCAAGTCGCACGATGCGATATAGCGGAATGATCGTTGCAAGTTTCTTGACCTGGCATCTTTTAGATCTGACCTTTGGCGTGGTAAACACCGTCGGCGCCGAAGGCACGTTCGTGCGCGCAGAGGTTTATGCAAATATCGTGAGAAGCCTGGGCCGATGGCCGGTTGCAGCGTTTTATATTCTTGCCAACTTGTTGCTCGGCATTCATCTTCGTCATGGAGCATGGAGCATCTTTCAATCGCTCGGGTGGAATAATCCGAGATTCAATGCTTGGCGTTGGACGTTTGCGACTGCGTTCGCCGCAGTTGTGGTTGTTGGTAATGTCTCGTTTCCGATTGCGGTGCTTGCGGGCATCGTCAAGGTCTAAAGAGAGTTAGAAGGAGCAACAGTTTCAAAATGAACACGATACTTAATGCCAAAATTCCGTCTGGGGCATTGCACGAAAAGTGGGACAATTACAAAGCAGACGCCAAACTTGTCAACCCGAACAACAAACGCAAGTTCAAAGTAATTGTTGTCGGCACGGGCTTGGCTGGCGCATCGGCCGCAGCGACTTTGGCCGAACTTGGATACCAAGTCGATGCGTTTACGTTTCATGACTCGGCGCGGCGCGCGCACTCAATTGCCGCTCAAGGCGGCATTAATGCCGCAAAAAATTATCAAGGTGATGGTGACAGCATCAATCGTTTGTTCGTTGACACGATCAAGGGCGGCGACTTTCGCAGTCGCGAGAGCAATGTGCATCGCTTGGCGCAAGTTTCAGTCGACATCATCGACCAGATGGTTGCCCAGGGTGTTCCGTTTGCACGCGAATACGGCGGCATGCTTGATAACCGAAGTTTCGGTGGTGCACAAGTAAGTCGGACTTTTTATGCACGCGGACAAACGGGTCAGCAGTTGTTGCTCGGCGCGTATCAACAATTGTCGCGTCAAATTGGTTTAGGTGGCGTTCGTCTTTTCAATCGCACCGAGTTGGTTGATGTTGTCGTCGTCGACGGACGTTGCAGTGGCATCGTCGTGCGCGATTTGTTGACAGGCGAAATCACTTCGCACGCGGCGCACGCGGTGGTCATGGCCACTGGTGGTTACGGCAATGTTTACTTTTTATCGACCAACGCGATGAACAGCAATGTCACGGCATCATGGCGTGCCCATCGTCGCGGCGCAATGTTTGCAAATCCGTGCTTCACACAAATTCACCCGACTTGCATTCCTCAAAGTGACGAGTCGCAATCAAAGCTCACTTTGATGAGCGAGTCGTTGCGCAATGACGGACGAGTTTGGGTGCCGAAAAATGCCGATGATGTTCGCCCGGCCGATCAGATTCCAGAAAGCGAGCGCGATTATTATCTCGAGCGTTTGTACCCAAGTTATGGAAACTTGGCGGCGCGAGACGTATCTTCGCGTGCAGCCAAACGGCTCGTTGATAAAGGCCACGGCGTTGGGCCTTTGAAAAATGGAGTGAATCTCGACTTCTCGGCAGCAATCGCGCGACTAGGTCGTGATGTCGTGCAGGAGCGATACGGAAACTTGTTTCAGATGTATGAGCGCATTGCTGGCGAAGATCCGTACTCGACACCGATGCGAATTTACCCAGCGACCCACTACACAATGGGCGGATTGTGGGTCGACTACGAACTTGCGACAACGATCCCTGGTTTGTATGCCGCTGGTGAGGCTAATTTTTCAGACCACGGTGCGAATCGTCTTGGCGCAAGCGCGCTAATGCAAGGCTTGTCTGATGGATATTTTGTTTTGCCATACACAATCAGCAACGAACTTGCGCCGTTGCTTAATAAAACGATCCCGACAACAGATCATCCTGCTTTTGTTCAAGCAGAGGCTGAAGCGCACGAGCGGTTTAGTGGATATCTGAATGTCAAGGGCACACGCTCACCAGATTGGTTTCATCGCGAATTGGGCAAAATTATTTGGGACTATTGTGGGATGGAGCGCACGCAACAGGGTCTTGAAAAAGCATTGTCAGAGTTGCCGGCTTTGTACGGCGAATTTCAAAAAGATCTGCGTGTGACGGGCACTGGTGAAAGCGTAAATCAAACACTTGAAAAAGCTGGGCGAGTTGACGACTTCTTTCAACTCGGCATGTTGATGTGTCGCGATGCGCTTGATCGCGAAGAAAGTTGCGGCGCCCATTTCCGTAGCGAGTATCAAACCGATGAGGGTGAGGCTCTGCGAAACGATCAAGACTTCTGCCATGTTTCGGCATATAACTCGACAGGTGATCCGATGAACCCAGATTTGGTCGAAGAGCCACTAGTTTTTGAAACCGCGCAACTTGCCACGAGGAGTTACAAGTGAGATTAATCAACGACCTCAAGCTAAAAGTTTGGCGTCAAGATGGTCCCGACGCCGCAGGGCATTTCGAGTCGCATACGGTCGAAAAAGTTAGTGACGAAGCGTCGTTTCTTGAGATGCTCGATCAGCTAAATGAGCGTCTGATCCTAGAAAATAAAGAGGCGATCGTTTTTGATCACGACTGTCGTGAAGGAATCTGTGGCACGTGCTCGTTGATGATCAATGGTCAGGCTCACGGACCTCAACGGGGATCAACGACTTGTCAATTGCATATGCGAACATTTAAAAGCGGAGATGAAATCGTGATCGAGCCGTGGCGTGCCAAGGCGTTTCCGATAATCAAAGACTTGATGGTTGATCGCTCTTCGTTTGATCGCATCGTCGAAGCGGGTGGCTTCATCACTGCGCCGACGGGTGGTGCGCCCGATGCGAATTTGATTCTCGTGCCAAAGCCTGTTGCTGACGCGGCAATGGATTCTGCTGCGTGCATCGGTTGTGGCGCATGTGTCGCTGCGTGTCCAAATGGTGCAGCGAGCCTGTTCACGGGGGCGAAGATTTCGCACCTCAATGTTTTGCCACAAGGTCAAGCCGAGAGATATAAACGTGTTGAGGCAATGGTGCACGCAATGGACGATCAATTCGGCTCGTGCACGAATCACGGCGAATGTTCGTCGGCTTGCCCCAAAGAAATTTCGCTTGATGTGATTGCTTTGATGAACTCTGATTTCAGAAAATCAAAGTCGAAGAATCGCAAAGCTCTCAGCCGAAGCTGAGTTACGCTAAATCCAGCAGTTGGGGGTAATAAATGTTGGGTGACTTGGCGAACTGGGTACAAGATGTAATCAATCAATTTGGCTATTTCGGTGTCGCACTGTTGGTCGTAATCGAAAATGTATTTCCGCCGATTCCATCTGAGATTGTTTTGCCGTTCGCGGGGTTCGTCGCCCAGCAAGGTGCTGACGCGGCACAGAGCGACACGACTGTTGTCGGCATGATGATTGCAGCCACGGTTGGTTCGGTAGTTGGCGCGTTAATTTTGTATTTTGTTTCGGCTGCGATTGGCCCAGATCGGTTGCGTGCGTTTGTTGAGAAATTTGGCAAGTGGTTTGGTGTTAAACCCGCAGATTTGGTGCGTGCCGAGGCCTGGTTCGATCGGCGATCGACGGTGGCCGTTTTGGTCGGGCGTTGCGTGCCACTGATCCGTTCAATTGTTTCAATACCTGCAGGCTTTCGGCGAATGAAGTTGACGAGTTTCATCGTGCTGACTGCGATCGGCAGTGC
>CAMAQQ010000071.1 GCA_945860575.1 Ferrithrix thermotolerans DSM 19514 | reverse complement strand
CCGTGAGTACTGATCTAACAATCACGGGCAAGATTGCACAATTTGGACGCGGTGCGCTCGCCGATGTGAGTGACAAGTTACTTAAGCAATTTGTCGTCAATCTTGAGGCAACAGTTTTATCGCAAGACTCAAATCAAATTTCGGCACCTGCGAAAATATCGAGTGCCACGAACGAGCCAAGCGCTACGAATTCGAGCGACCAGACAAAGACTCGGCGAATAATCACGCCAGTTGAAAACGCACCATTGGATTTGTTGGGTTCGGCGGGTCTTTCGCTGGCGATGCCGATTTTAAAACGAGTGTTGCCAGCAGTTGTAGTTATCGCAGCAGGCATCGCCACAATAGTTTGGCTCATCGCCCGTTAAAAAGTTGCGATTTGCGATTTGCGCCAAAATTATTTCGGCAAATAGGCGAGAGTTGCATCGTGCAACAAACTGTTTGTTGTAATTAACGAGTTGGCGCGCCAATCTTGCGCGCCGAATCGGTCACTGAACTTTCCGCCTGCTTCTTGAACAATGGGCACGAGCGCCGCAATGTCATATGGCGCCAGACCAATATTGTCAATCGCAATATCGACTACACCTTGAGCGACCAGCATGTGTTGCCAAAAATCGCCGTATCCCCGTACACGAGAAACATCAATTTGTAATTTTGTCAACGACGCAGTCGCGCCTGTTTTATCCCAGCTTCTTGTCGCAGTAATACTCAGACTTGCCTGTGCCAGAGTTTCAATATTGCTAACACGAATCGGCTGCGAGTTATAAAACGCGCCACCACCAGTGTGGGCCCACCATCGCATTTGCAAAGCCGGCGCAGAGACGACACCAAGCACGGGAATGTTGTCGCACACGAGCGCGATCAGCGACGCCCACACTGGGACGCCGCGCACAAAATTGCTCGTGCCATCAATTGGATCAATCACCCATTGAAACTTCGCGCCGGCGGGCCCGACGATGCCATGCTCTTCGCCGTAAACGCTGTGCTCGGGGCGTTCGGCGAGCAAAATATTTGTGATCGCAGTTTCAGTGGCACGATCTATTTCGGTCACTTCACTTTTATCGGCCTTGCGCATCACCGAAAAATCGCGCGAGTTAAACCCCGTGAGACTCACCGCGTCGGCAGCATCGGCAACGCGCAACGCAAGTTGCAACTCGCTATTGAGCGAAAAATTGCTCACAGCGACAGCACAAAAATTATTTTGGCTTGACAGTCGCTAGATCGGCAAGTGTTTCTGCGAGCGACTCGGCATCAAACCCGAGTTGTTTGAGGATTGCCGCTGGTTTGCCTTGCGGCGTAAATTTCGTTGGCAACCCCAGCACTTCAACGCGCGGACGAACCGAGCCCTCGGCATTCGTCACCAAATCGGCAAGCATCATGCCGATGCCACCGTCGCGAATGCCGTCTTCAATCGTCACCACGACGCAGTGCCGCGCCGCATCGGCGATCATCGTTTCGTCGGCTGGCATACAACAGCGAACATCCCAGAGTGTGATTTCAACTCCTCGCGAAGCAAGAATTTCAACCGCCTGCTCGGCAGCCGCAACCATTTTGCCGATCGCCAATACGCAAACATTCGGCACTGCCGAGTTGCGCAATTTTCGTGCTTGCATACCAGAACCGACTTCATGTTCGCCGACAACTCTGGCGATGCCTTTTGGATATCGAATTGCAACTGGCCCAGTGTCTGTGAGCGCGATTGCATCTTCAAGCATCTTCGCTAAATCTTGCGCGCTAGATGGCGCTAAAAGTCGCATCCCAGGAACTTTAGAAAGTAACGCCATGTCAAAAATGCCGTTATGGCTCGGGCCGTCGTCACCAGTGATGCCAGCACGATCCAAACAAAACACAACGGGCAAGCGGTGCAACGCAACATCGTAGACGACCTGATCCCAGGCGCGATTTAGAAAAGTCGAATACAACGCGACGACTGGTCGCAAACCACCCATCGCCATGCCCGCTGCTGCAGTCACAGCATGTTGCTCGGCGATACCGACATCAATGAACCGTTCAGGAAAGTGTGATTGAAAAGGTAACAACCCAGTCGGCCCGGGCATCGCCGCAGTTATCGCAACTACTCGAGGATCTTGTTCGGCAACTTTTACTATCGCATCTGCGAACGCTTGGGTGTAACCAGTTGGCAAAGATTTCGGCGGTCCGGTTATTGGGTCAAAAATCGGTGCGTCATGCAAGTTCTTTTCATCGTCGTCCTCTGCCGGTGCATAGCCACGACCTTTTTGTGTGATCACGTGAATCACAAGTGGACCTTCTTCGACATTTAATTTCGCCGCGTTGAATGCTTCTTCTAACCGTTGTTGGTTGTGTCCGTCAATTGGCCCGACATAACGAACACCGAGGGCTTCAAAGAATGCGGTTGGTTGCAAAAACTCTCGGATGCCGGCTTTTAACGCTTCAAGCCCGCGCTCGGCCTGTGGGCCGATGACCGGCAATCGATTCAAAAACTTTTCTAACTTGCGTTGACGACGAACATAAACGGGGTTCATCCGAATTGCAGTTAGTGCTCGCGAAAGCTTTTTCGTAATACGATCTTGCGGGCGAGATAAACCATTGGTTTCATCTAATGCTCTTGGTGCACTAGCCAAATTAATTGGACTGGTGAGATTTGAAATCGTTGGAGCATAAGAGCGACCGTTGTCATTCAGCACGATTATCACGCGTCGTTGTGAATGCCCAAGATTGTTGAGCGCTTCGTAGGCCATACCGCCTGTTAACGAACCATCACCAATCACAGCAACGATGTGTTTGCGGTCTGGGGTTTGACCGCTGTCTCGCGCAACTGCCAGACCGTATGCATAACTCAGAACTGTTGAAGCATGACTGTTCTCGATAAAGTCGTGCACGCTTTCTTCACGACTCGGGTAACCCGAGATGCCACCGGCTTGGCGCAAATTGCTAAATCCGCCACGACGACCAGTGACTATTTTGTGCACATACGCCTGATGACCCGTGTCCCATAAAATTGCATCGCGCGGAGATTCGAAAACTCGATGCAGAGCGAGTGTCAATTCAACGGCACCTAAATTTGAGCCTAGGTGACCACTGTTTTTGGCAACAGATTCAACGATGAACTCACGAATCTCGCCCGACAACTCTGAGAGTTGTTGGTAACTCAAGTTTGCAAGGTCGCTCGGTTGGCGAATGTCTGATAACGCCATGGCGCCTCTAACGCTAGTCCCGAGCAGTCTGTTGCGACATGGTGAGTCGGGTCACAAGTCGACGATGGTTCATGAAGTGGATTTCGGTGCCGATGAAATATGCCACAGCGAAAACTAGTAACCCTCCGACGCCGTCAATCCAAAAATGATTGCCCGTCACGATGATGCAGAATGTCGTGACAGCGGGATAAATCAAAAGCGCCAAACGCATCCATAATTTTCGGGCGATTGGCCACAACCCGAACGCACACCAAGTTGCCCAACCGATGTGCAGAGATGGCATCGCAGCGTATTGGTTAGAGAGTTTGCTGCCGGGGCCACGATCAAACGCCCATGGTCCGCCAAACTCTTTAATCGTGTCGACGAACCCAAAATTTTCTGCGTCGTTGAAGTTTCTATATTCGCTTTCAATGCAGGCTGCACCGTAGCCAGCGTCTGGGCATGGAGCGTCGAGCAATCTTGGCGGCATCAGTGGAAAAAACGAGAAACCAATAATCGCCAATGCAGTCATGACGGCAAGCGTGTTTCTCCACTGACCAAAAACCGAAGGCCTAAGTTTGTAGAGAGCGATAAAAACGCCAAGCGTCACAAAGAAATGTGCAGTGCCATAATACACATTCATTGTTTTGATTAGCCAGACATGCGGCAAGAACCAATCTTGCAAAGTTTCTTCGTGATAAAGACCGATCAATCGTTCAAAACGAATTACTCGAATCGCATTTGTGAACGAGTGATTCGGAACCGACACTCCTTCGACCAGCGTCGAACCAAATTGATTGCGAATCAGCGTGTACACCGAATAAAAAACACCGAAGATGATTGCTTCCTTCCACCAGATCATGCGATGTTCAAAGTCGATTGGCAACGAGGGGCGGCGCCCAGACTTTTTTGCTGTGCTTGAAGTTGTGTTCACAGTTGTGCTTACAGTTGTGCTCTTGTCGGTGCGCGCATTTTCCACCAGTAAAGATTACGGCTCACAACAACTCTCAACGACATCTACGCGCCTAGGCTATGAAAATGGTAAATACTCAAACTGCAGAACCCCTTGTTGCTTCAGATGTTTTAGAGCGTGTGCTGGCCAAGGGTCGCAGTACGGGTGCCGAGTTCGCAGAGGTATATATAGAGGACAAGCGATCCACTTCGGCAGGCCTAGATGACGGAAAAGTCGAACAAGTTACATCGGGTCGCGATCGTGGTGCGGGCATTCGTGTGGTCGCTGGCGAGACCACTGGTTTTGCACACACTTCTGATCTCTCAGAGCGCGGATTATTAGCCGCCGCCGAAGCCGCTGCGGTGGCCGCCAAGCAAGGTGGTGGCGGAGTAAATAAAGTTCAACTCGGCACCGTGTTGCGCCATGCAGTGAACACAGTAAAGATTTCTCCGGATGGCGTAGAAAAATCTCGCAAAGTTGACCTGCTGAAGCGTGCCGATGCGGCAGCGCGTGCGGTCAACTCGGCGATCGTGCAGGTGTCAGCCGGCTATGGCGATTCGCTTCGTCGAATTTTGGTTGCCAACAGCAATGGCGTGTTGAGTGCCGACGATCAAGTGCGCACACTTTTGCGAGTTAGCGTCGTCGCAACCGGTGACGGCGGCATGCAAACAGGTTATGACTCGCTTGGTCACACGATTGGTTTTGAATTGTTCGATGAAAACGATGTCGAAGAATTGGCGATTCGCGCCGCAAAGCAGGCCGTGACAAAGCTTTCGGCGCGACCTGCGCCATCGGGTGCGATGCAAGTTGTGATCAAACGTGGTAGCGGCGGTGTTTTGTTTCATGAGGCATGTGGACACGGGCTTGAAGCCGACTTGGTTGGTAAAAGTGCAAGTGTGTATCGCGGCAAGATGGGCGAACTCGTTGCATCGCCGTTGGTGACTCTCGTTGATGATGGCACGATGACTGCAGAGTGGGGCGCAATTGGTATTGACGACGAGGGGCATCCATCGCAACGCAATACTTTGATACAAGACGGTGTGCTCACAGATTACATGTGGGATTATTTGCGCGCGCGCAAAGAAGGTCGCGCGCAAAGTGGCAACGGCCGTCGCCAGAGTTATCAGCACTTACCGATGGTGCGAATGACGAACACATTCGTGTTAAACGGCACGCAAGATCCTGATGACATTGTTCGCGATACCAAGCATGGCGTTTACATTGCCAAACTTGGTGGCGGGCAAGTCGACACAGCGAGCGGTGATTTTGTTTTCGGAATGGCTGAGGCCTACTTGATTGAGAACGGAGAAATCACCGAACCACTTCGCGAGAGCAACCTAATCGGCAACGGCCCCGAAGTTTTAAAAGATATTGATTTGCTTGGCAACGATTTTGCGATGGGCAACCCTGGCATGTGCGGTAAAGACGGACAAGGTGTGCCAGTTGGTGACGGCCAACCAACACTGCGTGTTATTGCTTGTATGTCGAGAAATGCATTGAGCGGATCGGCGGGGTTGTTGAACATGCGCCGGAATTCGAGTTTTTCCACCTCAGCCAAGATTCGCTGTGTGTCTTCCTCTATGGTCAGAAGTCCTGACTCATCGTTGTCGGACTTGCTCATGTCAAACAATTCGGTGTTGTCATCAATTTCTTGGCCCAATCGGCCAATCGTCAGCACAATATCGTCAAGCGACTTTTTTTCTTTGCCCAGTTCTTGCGCTTTTTTAGGATCGTTCCAAACGCTGGGGTCTTCTAATGATGCGTTGACAGTTCTCAGTCGTTCTGATTTGGCATCGAAGTCAAAGATACCCCCGAAGATCAAGTGTGCGCGCTTGCAAGTCGTTGAGCAAGTTACCAATGTTGTTAGTGCGTTCTGCTTCCATGTCAATATCCAGTATCCAAAGATTTGATTATCCTCTGCCCATCAAGCGCCAGGACGGGCAATGGTATAAGCTTTATGAGGATTTGATTCTTCATTGCGTAAGCTGACAAGCGAATTGAGCACATCACCTACAAAAATGATGGCAGGACTTGCCATTTCGGCTTCGCAAATCAATGTATGCAAAGCGTTAAGTTGTCCTATAACACTGCATTGATTTTGTTCGCTGGCGTTTTGTACCACTGCAATGGGTGTGACGGGCGGCATAGATTTCAACAAGGCAGTTTGCAACTCTTGCGAACTGGTCATGCCCATGTAAATGACCAGCGTCAAGCGGCAAGTATGCGCGGTGTGACCTAGAAGTTCCCAGTCCACTGCAGGCGTAATTGAATGGCTGGAGGGTGAATGCCCAGTCACCATGATGGCCCCGTGCGCAAACTGCCGATGCGTCAAAGATATCCCTAGGCTATTGATGGCGGCAAGTCCAGCTGTTACGCCGTTGATCACTTTGATGCCCACGCCTTGCGACTGAAGGTAAGCGATTTCCTCGCCAGCCCGACCAAACAGCAAAGGGTCTCCGCCTTTGAGTCTGACCACAGTTTCGCCAGCCAAAGCCTCTTGCACCATCAATTTTTCGATGAAGGCTTGTGGCGTCGATTG
>CAMAQQ010000070.1 GCA_945860575.1 Ferrithrix thermotolerans DSM 19514 | reverse complement strand
AGGACGACTTGGTGGGGTCGTGTGTTGTTTTGTAGTTCACCAATTTGCAATATCCAAAAAACAAGGGGAAAAAATGTCAACAATTGAGCAAACTTCAAATGAAGTTTCGACGAAAGGTTTGTCGCGACGTCATTTCATTCAGGCAGCAGCAGCAACTGGTGTAGCAATACCACTTGCGCAGATGGTCGGAGGATCATCAGCAGGTGCAGCGTCAACAACGCTTCGCTTGGCTTCGGGCAAGCAAGAGCACGTAATCGCACCATGGGAAACTTCAGGCGGAAGTCTTTTCGCATTGAGCATGGTTGGCGAGTGGCTGACTTGGCAGTTGCCAAACGGCAAACTCGAGCCACGCATTGCTGAGTCATGGACATCATCAGCAGATGCAAAACAGTGGGTCTTCAAAATTCGTGCAGGAGTAAAGTTCAACGACGGCACAGCGCTTACTGCTGACGACGTCGTTTATACATACACTTCGATTTTCGACAAGACAATCACAAAGGGTATTTCACGAAGCAAGGGCAACTACGACAACATTCTTGATGCAAAGGGTGTCGTAAAAGTTGATGCGAACACAGTGCAGTTCAACTTGTTGCAACCAAACGGAAACTTCCCGTATTTCGTTTCTTCAGCTTGCTACGGAATGTGCATTATCAAGAACAAGGCCTTCGGTGGTGCAGGTTGGGAAAAGACAATGATTTCGGCCGGACCATGGAAGATGGTTAGCCACACGCCAACTGAAATCACGGTCTATGAGAAGAACCCGTACTACTGGGATTCAAAGTTCAGTCCTGCATACAACAAAGTTGAGTTGGTTCAATTCGTCTCCGCAGCAACTGCGGTGCCTCTATTGAAGACAGGCAAACTTGACTACATCGGTGCAATGGAAGCAGCAGACGCTCTGACGCTTGACAAATCAAAGTTCACGATTAACACGTTGCCTGCCGGAGCCGGCTTTGCACACGTGCACATGCGAACGAACTTTGGTCCATTCCAGGACAAGCGAATTCGCGAAGCAGCCGCTTTGACAATTGACCGTCCAGGTTATGTATCGGGCATTATGAAAGGCATTGGTGGCATCGTCGGTAACGACAGCGTCATGGATCCTTACAACACTGCAGATAAATCGGTGCCACAGCGCAAGATGGATATCGCAAGGGCGAAAGAATTGATGAAAGAAGCAGGTGTGCCAAACGGTTTCAAAGTTGACTTGTCAACTTGGGCTCGTGACGACATCAACAAGTACGCAAAACTCATCAAGACTTCGTTTGCAAAAATCGGTATCAAGGTGAACTTGTTCATTGACGGTTCAGATGGTGGTTCGGCTGTGTACTACACATACGATCCGTACCCATCGAAGCCTGGCAAAGTGAACCAATTCGACAACCACTCATGGTTGGCATCGAACTTGGGAATCGTTGACTGGGCAGGTCGTGGTGTTCCAGACCAGTACTTGATGCGAGAGTGGCGTTCAACAGGTGACTGGAGCGGTGCAATGCTTGACAGTCGCGTAATGGACGCAGCAATCGATGAGTACTTGCAGGCACTCACACCTGCCGCCAAGAAAAAGGCAAGCAAGAAGATTCAAGTAGCTTCGCTCGACGAAACTCCTTACATCCTTGCTTACACTTCAAACTTGATTACTGCAGGTCGAAAGTCATTGACCGGCATGGTTGTTAACGGAATGGGTCAATACGACGCTCGTACCGCAAAATAATCATTTAATATTAAATTAAAACTTAAGAGAAGAGAGTCAGGGCAAAAAGCCCTGGCTCTTTTTCTTTGTGCCGATTGTCTCAATAACGGGTGCTGATTATAAACTCTTAGAGTCATGAAGCAGTACATTTTAAAGAGACTTGGATTGTCGGTCATTACCGTTTTTTTGGTGGCTGTGATCGTGTTTTTCTTGACACATATTTTGCCTGGCAATGTGGCCCGCCAGTATTTGGGTCGCGGTGCAACTGAAGAAGATCTAGTTGAGTTCAGGCGTGTTTTTGGGCTCGACAAGCCACTTCTTTCGCAGTTGTTTATTTGGATCAAAGACCTCCTACAGGGCGATCTTGGTACATCAATGCAATATCGCGGTCCTGTAGCTGACTTGTTACTGCCGGCAATCGGCTATTCATCAAAGTTGGCTGGGGTGGCGTTCTTTCTGATCGTGCCAATCAGCATTTTCGGTGGCGTTATCGCAGCGATGAATCGCGGTAAAAAAATTGACCGCGTCATCACCGTTGGCGGACTCTCAGCGGCGGTTATCCCTGAGTTTGTTTGGGCGATCGTGCTTGTATTGACGGTTGGCGTGACATTTCAGATCTTTCCGGTGACCGCGTTTCCAGAAGAAGGTAATAGAGGTGTATTGAATCAAATATGGCACTTGATTTTGCCATCAATCTCACTGTTGCTGGTTTTGTTTGGTTACATTGCGAGAATCGCTCGCGCGGGAGTAATCGAAGCGCTTGAGAGCGACTATATGCGCACGGCCGTACTGAAAGGCCTTAGTCGAAAAAAGGCAGTCACCAAACATGTGTTACGAAATGCGTTATTGCCGACGATTGCGGTTATCGCCTCGCAAGTGCCATATCTGATTGGCGGGTTGATCGCCGTTGAGATCGTATTCAATTATCCAGGTTTCGGGACGATTTTAAAGGGCGCGGTCGATGCGCGCGACTACGCCGTGCTGCAATCTGGTGTGATTATCTCGAGTCTCGTTATCGTCGGCTTTCAATTGATTGCCGATATTTTATTTGCATTATTGAACCCAAGAATTCGACAGAAGGTTTCTGAATGACCGAAAAAAAACTAAGCAGCCTTGCCGAGCGATCAAATGCCGAGCGTCAACAGATTCGTCGTGAGCGCATGCAATTGGTGTTGCGTAACAAAACATTTTTGGTCGGAGCAGTGATTCTGGCATTTTGGGTTATCTTGGCAATTTTTGGCAACTTGATTGCACCGCGTGGCGCTTCTGATCAAGATTTTGAATATGTCTCGGTCGGACCATCATTAAAATACTGGTTTGGTACCGACGCCAACGGTCAAGATGTCTTATCGCGAGTAATTCTTGGTACGCGATTGATTGTTGTGATGTCGTTTACTGCGACGGCGCTCGGCACGGTGGTTGGTACTGCACTGGGTCTTGCCGCTGGCTACTTCAAAGGCAAGTTTGACATGATCGTGATGCGATTGATCGAAGCCATTTCGGCCATACCCGTACTGATTATTGCGTTGTTGGCGATCGCGGCACTTGAAGGTCGTTCACCAACTTTGACGGTGATTGTTATTGGATTTGTTTTCACCCCAAACATTGGTCGCACCGTGCGTGCTGCCGTATTGGGCGAATCAGAACTTGAGTATGTCGCGGCAGCGAGATTACGCACCGAGCGAACACCGCACATTTTGTTCCGTGAAATTTTGCCGAATGTCTTGCCGCCGATAATCGTCGAATTTACCGTCCGACTTGGTTACGCAATTTTTGCGATTGCGACACTCTCGTTTTTGGGCGCTGGTGTTGAATATGGTTCACCAAACTGGGGTTCGCAAATCGCCGAAAACTGGGGAAGTATTTACGCCAATGTTTGGTGGGCGACAGCGTTTCCTGCATTGGCGATTGCTTCGTTAGCAGTTAGCGTCAATTTGATCTCAGACAGTTTGCTCGAGGTGTTCGAAATATGAGCGAGACACCAACACTTGAGCTACGCAACTTAGAAGTTGCATACACCGTGCGCGGTATTGACCGTCAGGTTTTGCGTGATGTCTCGTTTTCGATTGCGCCTGGTGAGGCCTATGGCTTGGTAGGTGAATCAGGTTGTGGCAAGTCGACCGCTGCGTTTGCAGCAATGCGGTATTTGCCACGTAACGGCAAAATCACCGGTGGATCAATTCTTTTTGAAGGTAACAATATTGTCGACATGAGCGATGGGCAGGTTTCTGACCTGCGCCGTTCGGCAATTTCAATGGTTTATCAAAACCCAGCGACCGCACTTAACCCGACAATTCGCGTCGGCGATCAAGTTGCAGAAGTTTTTCAACTTAATGGCGTGTCAAAATCTGATGCGTTAGCGATGGCAGAGCAAGCCTTGACCAGGGTGCAAATCGCCGACCCGATTCAAGTTTTGCGACGCTATGCGCACCAGTTGTCGGGAGGCATGGCGCAACGCGTTGTTATTGCGATGGCTCTGGCTTCGAATCCACGACTATTAGTAATGGATGAACCAACGACTGGTTTGGATGCAACCGTTGAAGCCGAAGTTCTTGACCTAGTTCGTGAATTGCGTCGAGATACTGGCACTGCCGTCTTATTTATTAGCCACAACCTCGGGGTGATTCGCCATATGTGTGATCGCGTGGGTGTGCTTTATGCGGGCGCTTTGGTTGAGCAGGGCGCGACAGCCGACTTGTTCAACAATCCGAGTCATCCTTATACGGTTGGGTTGTTGCGATGCATTCCGCGTGGTGGCTTGCATAAGAGCACTGATCGACTCGACACGATTCCGGGTACACCGCCGGCACTTGGCACAAAATTTGACGGTTGTGTTTTCGCCGCTCGTTGCGCGTTAGCCGAAGATAAGTGCCAGAGCTCACAACCACAGATGGTGACGATCAAAGGCAATCATGTGGCGAGATGCTTTCTTAGTGACAAAGCCAGTTCGTTGCCGCGATCGGCTGAGCAGATTGAGTTCGCATCGCAAAGTGCGACCACTGCACATGAGGTTGGCGAAACATTGTTGAATGTCAGTCACTTGTCGAAAGTCTTCACACAAGACGGGCATCAAGTGCGCGTGATCAACGACGTGTCGTTGACGCTTGGCGTCGGCGAAACTCTCGGTTTAGTTGGCGAGTCGGGCTCAGGTAAAACTACGATTGCCAAACTTGTGCTCGGGTTAACTGCCCCCGAAGAGGGTGGCGTTGTAAGCCTTGACGGCAAAGGTCTGGCCAAGACTTTGAATCGACGTGATGTGCACGATGTTGGTGCGATGCAGATCGTGTTTCAGAACCCAGATCAAGCTTTGAACCGACGTCATAGTGTGACCCGAATTGTTGGTCGTGCCGTAGAGCGTTTGCGAAGTTTCAGTGTTTCTGAGTCAATCGACCGAGCACACGAGTTGCTTTCGGGCATGCGCGTTGAGGCGACGTTGCATAGTGCGCGACCAGTGCAGTTGTCGGGTGGTTTGAAACAGCGCGTGGCGATCTCGCGGGCGTTTGCGGGTGCTCCGCAGATAGTTGTTTGTGACGAGCCAACTTCGGCTTTGGATGTTTCGGTGCAAGCGGCGATTTTGAATCTGCTAGTTGACTTACAGAAACAAGACAAAACAAGTTTCATTTTTATCTCACACGACTTAGGTGTGGTGCGATACATCTCTGATCGCATTGCAGTGCTTTATCTGGGTCGTGTAGTTGAGTTTGGCTCATCGCAGCGCGTTTTTAACGGCCCGTTTCATCCGTATACCGAAGCGTTGTTGTCATCGGTGCCGAACTTCGATGGTTCGATTCGCAAGCGCATTCCATTGACGGGTGTGGTGCCGAGCCCAAGTAATCCACCAAGTGGTTGTGTGTTGAACCCGCGATGCCCGCGCAAGGCAGGTTCGGGTTACGAGACACTTTGCGAAACCGAAGAACCGAACTTGACCGAGGTCGAACCTGGTCACTTTATGCGCTGCCACATTCCAGTGGCGAAACTGAAGCAACTGCAAAGCTAATTCGCTGGCGCGGTTACGCGCGGCGGTGTGAAGTATCGGGCGGCGGCGATTGCGGTTATATGCGCATGCGCGAACCAGATGGATCGAGCACAGGTTCAAGTTGCAGTGATGCTGGTCGCATTTTGCCAATAATCTCAATTTCAAAACCTTTTGTGCCAGCGTTTGCGAGTTCGGCTGGTACGTAGCCCATTGCCAGAGACACGCCGCTGTAGTGGGCATAGCCACCGCTGGTTATCCATCCGACAACTTTGCCGTCGTGAAACACAGGTTCGTCACCAATCACATCTGCAGGTCGATCTTTGTCTACATCGACTGTGAACATCACGAGTTTGCGGGCCGGACCAGTTTTCATTTCGGCTTCAACAGCGGCGCAACCGATGAACTCGTGGTCGAACTTCAAGGCGCGGTCCATGCCTGCTTCTAGTGGCGTATAGATCGGTCTGTATTCTCTGAACCAAGTGCCAAAGTTCTTTTCAAGGCGCATCGTGATCAAAGCCCTAAAACCGAATAGACGCATATCAAACTCTTTGCCCGCATCCCAAATTAGGTCGAACAGATAGCGCTGATATTCAGGGGCGATCCAAATTTCGTAGCCGAGGTCACCGGTGTATGTCATGCGCGACAACCAAACCGGTGCATTGCCGATGTTGACTCGGCGGAAACTCATAAATGAGAAATCTTTCGTAGCGAGCGATGTACTGGTGAGTTTTTGCAACACATCACGAGATCGCGGACCTGCAACAGTGAGGCCGACCATCGAAAGTGCGAGTGTCTCAAAACGAATTTGTGAGTTCTTTGGCAGGTGTGCCAAGAACCAACGCGGGTGGTGAACTTCGGCGGCTTGAGATCCGAATAAAAAGAATTCTTCGTCGCCGATGCGAGAGACAGAGAACTCGCCTACGATTTTGCCTTCAGGGTTGAGCATCGCAGTCAAAGCCGTGCGACCAATTTTAGG
>CAMAQQ010000069.1 GCA_945860575.1 Ferrithrix thermotolerans DSM 19514 | reverse complement strand
GTTTCTTTTTCGCCAGTCGTAAAATAAGTTCGCAAACCAAGTAGGTGATATGCCGAACGCACCATTCGTGGCAAAGCACCTTCGCCCAGGCCGAGTGCTTCAAGCATTTCTTTACGGTCTTTTGGTTCTAACTGCGCGGCTTCGGCTTCAAGTTGCACGCTCATGCCGAGCACTTCAACTTGGCTTTCACTTGCCGAACCAGGTGGCGCAAGTTCTTTGCGCACGATTGCCTCAAACTCTGGAATTCGCGCCAGATCGTCTTCGGCGACATTGACAACTGCCAACACTCGTCGAGTCGTCAACAAAAAATGTGGCGCCAGTAATTCAGCATCATCTTTTGAAATCACCGCTCGATATAGCGGTCGACCTTCGGCAAGATTCGCTTGAGCGCGAGTCAACGCACCAAGTTCATCTTCAAGCGACTTATCCATTCGTGCAGCCTTCTGCATCCGATTAATTTTTGTCTCAACAGATTCGAGGTCGGCGAGCGCAAGTTCGATTTCGAGTACTCGCAAATGTTCAAGCGGGTCACTCGGCCCCGGAATATCGTCGTCAGCAAAAGCGCGCAACACGTAAACGATCGCATCTACTTCGCGAATGTTGGCGAGAAATTTATTGCCGAGTCCTTCACCTTTGCTAGCGCCTTCAACCAATCCTCCGATATCGACAACTTCAACAGTGGCGTAAACAGTTTTTTGCGTCTTTGACATTTCGGCGAGTGCATCAAGTCGCGGATCAAGAACTTTGGCCATGCCAATGTTCGGATCTTTAGTCGCAAACGGGTAAGGCGCCGCGAGCGCATTCGAGCCGGTTAGAGCGTTATATAAGGACGACTTTCCAGCGTTTGGCAAACCGACAAGACCAAAGCGTTCCATAAGATGCGTCAGGCTATCTGTGCCGAACTACCTGTCTAGGTATGAGCATTTACTACGGGTAATTGTTACTATGCGGATAGTGTTAATTAGCTAGTGAATTATCCCGACGGTTTTGTTAGCGCATGACAGGAGAATTTGAAGTGACCTCATTTGATCTAGATCTCAGCAAATACCAACTTGGCTGGAGTGACGAAGTCGAATATGCATTTGAACCAGTTAAAGGATTAAACACGGGTGTCGTCGAGCAAATCTCGTGGTGGAAAGGCGAGCCCGAGTGGATGCGCAAGATGCGTCTGCGCTCTTTGCAAACTTTCGAACGCAAACCGATGCTCGATTGGTTCGCAGTCAACATGCCCGACATCGATTTTCAAGACATCTACTACTACTTGAAGCCAGCAACTGCGCAGGTCGACGAATGGGAAGACCTACCCGAAGAAATGCGCAAGACCTACGAGAAGTTGGGCATTCCTGAAGCAGAGCGCAAATATTTGGCGGGCGTCACCGCGCAATATGAGAGTGAAGTTGTGTTTCACCGCAATCGCGAAGACCTCGAGAAACTCGGCATTTTGTTTTGCGACATGGATACTGCGCTTCGCGAATATCCAGATCTCGTCAAGCAATATTTTGGTTCGGTCATTCCACCGGGCGACAACAAGTTTTCTGCGCTCAACACTTCGGTTTGGTCGGGTGGTTCGTTCATTTATGTGCCGCCAGGCGTCGAATGCGAAATGCCGTTGCAGGCTTATTTCAGAATTAACTCTGAAAATGCCGGCCAGTTTGAGCGCACGCTGATCATCGCCGACGAAGGCTCGAAGGTTCACTACATCGAAGGTTGTTCGGCACCCGTCTATACAAAAGATTCGTTGCACTCGGCAGTCGTCGAAATCATCGTCAAACCGAGCGCGCATGTCACCTATACGACGATTCAAAACTGGTCGCCGAATGTTTACAACTTGGTCACCAAGCGTGCGCGAGTCGAAGCCGAAGGCCACATGGAGTGGATCGACGGCAACATCGGCTCAAAACTGACGATGAAATATCCAAGTGTCTATTTAATGGGACCAAAAGCCACGGGTGAAGTTTTGTCGGTGGCATACGCAGGCGCGGGGCAACACCAAGATGCTGGCGCAAAAATGGTTCATGCGGCGCCCGAGACAACTTCAAAGATCGTTTCGAAGTCGATTTCTAAAGATGGTGGCATCACGGCCTATCGCGGTTTGGTGCGAGTCGAAGAAGGTGCGACAAATTGCAAGAGCCATGTGCAGTGCGATGCGTTGATTCTCGACGAACAAAGCGAGAGCCGAACATTCCCATATATGGAGGTTGGCGCACGCGACGCTCAGATCGGTCACGAAGCGACTGTTTCAAAAATCGCCGACGAACAACTTTTCTATTTGCAGAGTCGTGGCTTGTCACAAGAGCAGGCGATGAGCATGATCGTCAACGGATTCATTGAGCCAGTGACACGCACGCTGCCAATGGAATACGCCGTTGAATGGAGTCGCTTGATCGAATTGCAAATGGAAGGCTCGGTCGGCTGATTAAAGCCCACTGAAGTAAAATCTAGATATGTCAATGCGTACTGAGTGCAAACACTTTGAGAGTCGCACGTATTCAAACGGTGATGCGATGCGCCGATGTCGACTTGACTTGGCCCCTGATGCACCATGGCGTTGCCCAGATGAGTGTGCGAAGTTTGATCACCGTGCTGTTGATATCGGCTGGGCACATGGCTCGGTCGTGCCGACCGCCACGTCAGTTGAGCCTGAAAGCGTCAAAGACGGCACTGCGGCATCTGTGTTGAGCGAAGCAGAAGCGATAATTAACGCAATGGCGAGTGACATTGCAGCCGAAATTAAGGAGAAGAAAAACAAAAAGAAGAAGCGCAAAGGCAAATGAGCACAATCGCGCTTCCAACTGTTGATGAAGAAATCTGGCGTTATAGCCGCATTGGCGAACTCGATCTTGACAGTTTCAAACTTGGAAAACTGTCGACCAAAATTGATGCTTCAAGTGCGGCAAAGCAAATAGTTTCGTCGACGACGAATGTTGTGCCACGCGACGTAACCGACATTTTTGAAGACCTAAATGTTCGACATGCTCAACTAACGGCTATCAGCATTGCGAAAAATCAAGTGGTCGCAGAGCCGATCGTGATTACGCATTCGCTTCACGAGTCTGGCGTCGTTGCTTATTCGCGCTTAGTTGTTGAAGCCGATGAAAACAGCGAAGTCACAATTGTCGAGCGGTTTGTTTCGAGCGCCGACATCAACTCGCTGATCGTGCCTGTCGTAGATGTTCGCGCTGCTCAGTCGGCGCGAGTCACATACATCGCAATTAATGAACTTGGCTCGGCAACTTGGCAAATCGGTTATCAACAAGCGGTCGGTCAGCGTGATTCAATGATGAAGTTATTCACTGTCGCGCTCGGTGGCGATTATGCCCGCATGCGCGCCGAAGTTCGCCTTGAAGGTCAGGGTGCCAACTCACAACAAGTGGCGCTCTATTTCGCAGACGAAAATCAAATGCACGACTTTCGCACGTTGCAAGATCATGCGGCACCGCGTACGCACAGCAGTTTGCTGTTTAAGGGTGCTGTTAAAGACACGGCTAAAAGTGTTTACACGGGATTAATTCGTATTCGCGAAAACGCCACAAAGTCAGAGGCTTTTCAGACGAATCGAAACTTGACTTTGTCGAACGGTGCTTGGGCAGAAAGCGTGCCGAATCTCGAAATCGAAACAAATGATGTGAAATGCAGCCACGCCAGCACAGTGGGCCCAATAGATGAAGAACAAAGGTTTTATCTTGAAAGCCGTGGCATTCAGCCAGAAATCGCTGAGCGATTAGTGGTACTCGGGTTTTTTGACGAAGTTCTTAACCGCTTGCCAGTGTTGCCATTTATCGCAGGTCTGCGCGAACGTGTAAGCACAAAACTTCTCGGGGCAAAGTTGTGAAGCAAAAAGTTTGCAAACTTGACGAACTGGTTTCAGGCAAAGCACGCCGCTTCGAAGTCGGTAGCCGAGCAATTGCTGTCGTAAGAATCGATAATCAGGTTTATGCGATTGGCGATAAGTGCAGCCATGCAGATGTCGCACTTTCTGATGGTGAAGTTTTATGTGACACCAAAGAAATCGAATGCATCCGCCACGCGAGTTCTTTCAGCCTTGAAACTGGCAAGCCGAACACGCTGCCAGCTACCCAACCAGTGCCTGTATTTGTCGCCACTGTTGATAACGGTGATGTGTATATCGAATTGAAATGAGAGCACAACAATGACCACGCTTGAAATCAAAAACCTCGCCGTCGCAGTTGGTGGCACACAAATTTTGAGTGATGTTTCGCTAACAATAAAGTCGGGTGAAGTTCACGCTGTCATGGGCCCGAACGGCGCGGGTAAATCAACACTTTCGGCGGCGCTAATGGGCAAACCCGGCTATGTCGTTACGAGTGGTTCGGTCAAGCTTGATGATGTCGACATTCTGGCATTGCCAACTTGGCAACGAGCCACCGCAGGTTTGCACCTAATAATGCAGTACCCAACTGAAATACCTGGAGTGAGTTTGCAAGATGCAATGTCAGCTGCGTTAGATATGCGAAACCAAGACTCAAATCATTTAAAGAAGCTCATTGAAACCGAAGCCAAGCGAATTGGTTTTGACCCCGAGTTGGTAATGCGATCGGTAAATGTCGACTTTTCTGGTGGCGAAAAAAAGCGAAGCGAGACTTTGCAGCTTGCAGTGCTTCAACCCAAGATTGCGATTCTTGACGAACTTGACTCAGGTTTAGATATTGATGCATTGCGTGACTGCGCTCAACGAGTTGAAGATGCAACACGCGAAACAAATCTTGGCGTATTGGTGATCACGCATTACAGCAGGCTGTTTGATCAACTTAAGCCTGACTTTGTGCACATCTTGACCAACGGTCGCATCGTGAAAAGTGCCGGGCCAGAACTCGCCGACGAACTCGAAGTCACCGGTTACGTCGCTTACACAAACTAGTTAAAAAATCTGTCGCTCCATTTGGACCGAGAGAAAAGTCTCTATTTTCTTTCGAGACGAGATACAAAAAAGTGGGCGGTCGCAAAGTTTCTGCGGACCGAGATACAAAAAAGTGGGCGGCCGCAAAGTTTCTGCGACCGCCCACTAATTAAATTACTTAACTTCTAATTACTTGTTCTTTGTAAATCCGACCTTTGTCCAGTCGATTGATGTGAAACCGAATGCACCGAAGTTGGCAACATTCTTTGGCACACCAACGACGTTATTTCGTTGGAACAACGTGATCGAGTGAACGAGCTTGTAGACCTCTTTGTCGGCCGCGTTTGCAAGTTCACAACGCTTCTTGAGATCAAGAATGTTGTTTGCCTTGGCAAATGTTGCATCAATATCGGCACTACCGATATTGCCGAAGTTTTGCGCTCCGCCGATTTTGTAGAGGTTTGGTGAACTTGCGATTGGGAAGTTTGTGCCTACCCAAGCGAAGATGGCCATTTCAAACTTCGATACGAGAACGTACTTGCCGAAGTAGTCAGCAGTTGGAATCAAAGTAGGTACCAATTCGATACCGGCTTCTTTTGCCATAGCTGTTGCAAGAAGCACTGTGTCACGGCGGTTGTCGTTACCACTTGGGTAAATCAACTTGACCGAGAGGCGAGTGCCACCCTTGGCACGAATGCCATCTGAACCCTTGACCCAGCCTGCACCGTCGAGCAGTTTCGCTGCCGCGGTGAGGTCACGCTTGCCGAGTGTGCCGGTGTTGTCTTGGTTACACGATGTGCCGTCAAGAAACACGTGGTTGTTGTTCGGCTTAACCTTCGGGTCGACGATGCCTTGAATCGCAGTCGCGATTTGCTGACGGTCGATCGAAAGCATGATTGCCTGACGAACTTCAACCTCTTTTGTTACTGCCGTTACTGGACCAAAAGTGAAGTGTTCGTGTGTTGGTGCTTTGGCGACGTCAACTCTGATCTTCGAGTTTTCACGGGCACGCTTGAGAGCGTTGGTGTCGTTGCCGACGTCCATGTAGTCGATTTCGCCGTTAAGCAAAGCATCGATCTGAGCAGCCTGTGGCAACGCCTTGAAGATGATCGTGTCAAGCACTGGCTTGTCACCCCACCATTTCTTGTCACGCTCAACTGTGATTGTTCGAGTCACTTTGTCGAGAGCCTTGAACTTGAATGGACCAGCAGTTACCAATGGTGCTGCCTTCCATGACGTGTTGAACGCATCCGGTGATGCAGTCAACGCCGCTGGCTTCAACGCACTGAAAAGTGGTTGCCAGTCTGGGTAGGTCTCGCTAAAGGTGACGACGACCTCATTCGCTGTCTTGCCCTTCTTGACCGACTCGATTTTTTCGTAGCCGGCGCTCGAAGTGATATTGAAACCTTGGCCTGCCTTCTTCTGTGCATTCCACATGCCCACGAAGTCTGCAAGACCAATTGTCTTACCATCGCTCCACTTTGCTTTCGGGTTGAGTGAGTAAGTCACTGTCTGTTTGCCGTCTACACGACTTGCTTTGATATCAAGTGCGTAGTTTTTATCGATCTGAAGAACTGCGTTCTTGTCAAAATAGATGTATTGCGGCAACATTGTGTTCATCACTTGGCTGCAGTTGAGGAGGTTTCCTTCAATTGCGCTGGTGTTGAAGTTCGGGCAGATATCTACTTGAACGAAGCGAAACACTCCGCCTTGTTTGAGATTTGCAACCGGCACTTCATTAATTTGACGCGAGCCGCCATCTTTGGCAGCACCGGCTTGAGTCGTCATACC
>CAMAQQ010000068.1 GCA_945860575.1 Ferrithrix thermotolerans DSM 19514 | reverse complement strand
ATTGCTGGACTCGTTGCGGGTGGCGCACATCCAAACCCAGTGCCTTTTGCCGATGTCGTCACATTTACGACGCACAAAACTTTGCGTGGCCCACGCGGTGGTTGCATTTTGTGTCGTGCCGAACTTGCGCCGATTATTGACAAAGCAGTTTTCCCTGGTAGTCAAGGTGGGCCGTTAGAGCATGCTGTTGCGGCTAAGGCTGTTGCGTTTCACGAAGCATTGCAGCCAAGTTTCAGTGAGTACGCCCATCAAATAGTTAAGAATGCATCGGCGTTGGCGGGTGCGCTTGCAGGTCATGGGTTCAGACTTGTATCTGGTGGCACAGACACACACATGATTGTGGTCGACTTGCAACCGTTTGATGCCGAACTTACCGGCAAAGAGGCACAACTTGTTTTAGATACTGCTGGCATAACTCTCAACAAGAATGCGATTCCAAATGATCCGCGAAGCCCGTTCGTGACGAGTGGTGTTCGTATCGGTACGCCTTCGGTGACGACACAAGGAATGCGCGAAGCCGAGATGCCACTGATCGCAGAATATATTGCGACAACTTTGCGAAACCGCAATGACGCATCAAAAATCGCCGAGGTTCGGGGCAAAGTTGCGCAACTCTGCGCAAAGTTTCCTGTCTATGCAAATCACTAGAAATAGTGTCGCTATAGAAAATGAGTGACCTTGTTGGGTATTTGATTGTTGGCGGGGTTGCCGCAGCAGTGACTGCAATTGCGACTCCGATTGTTGCCAAATATTCTCGTCAGTTTGGGTGGATGGCGACGCCCGATGCGCGTCGCAGTCACCCTGAGCCGACACCCGATGTTGGCGGCATTGCCTTTTTTATCGCCCTGGTGGTTGCAATCGCATTTGCGTGGCAGATGGATCGATTTGATCCGCTGTTTCGCAATAACTCTGAACTGGTTGGCGTAATTGTTGCAGGGCTTATTGTTTTCGTGCTCGGATTTGTCGACGACGTTCACGAAGTTTCTGCGCCAATGAAAGTAACCGGCGTAGTGGTGGCCGCCGTCGCACTCGTGTGGTTTGGCGTGACAATGATTTATTTTCGTGCGCCGTTCGTAGATGTGTTTGTGCTTTCCAACGACTGGATACCACTGTTCACGGTTTTATGGCTGCTTGGTATGACTCAGGCAATAAATCTGATCGACGGTCTCGACGGACTCGCCGCCGGAATCGTGGCGATCGCCGCCATCGCATTTTTTGTTTACAGTCGTCACTTGGGTGCAAAAGGATTGCTCAGCGAGCCGAACATCGGTCCGTTGATTGCGATCATCACTGTCGGTATCTGTTTGGGTTTTTTGCCTTACAACTTCAATCCTGCGAAAATATTTATGGGTGACAGTGGCGCGTTGCTGCTGGGTTTATTGTTTGCGGTTTCAACAAGCGTGGTCGGCGGTCGCGCCAGCCCCGAGGTGAAATCAGATGGAGGTCAAACATATTTCTTTTTGGCACCACTTTTGATTCCGCTACTTGTACTTGGCGTGCCAATCGTTGATGTACTTTTTGCGATCATCCGCCGAACACGAAGTGGAGTCGGTTTCGCCACAGCCGACACTGGGCACCTGCATCACCGCCTAATTAAATTGGGGCACGGGCCTCGTCGCGCTGTAGTAATTCTTTGGCTATGGACGGCTCTTCTCTCGGCGTTTGTGCTGTACCCCGTGCTTTCAGAAGGCCCGACCCACCTTTGGCCGTTTTTGTTTTTAGTTGCGCTTCTCGGCTGGTTCACCGGGTTCAACGATCGAATTTCGGTGCAAAGGTTTTTTAGAACAAAGGCACAAGCCGAAATATCAGTCATAACTGAGCCCGAATTGCAAGCCGAAAAGCCGATAGATCTGCAACCTGAAAATTAATTTTGATTTAGTCCACTCCTGTTAAAACGAGTTTGCGTTAATCGCCCAGTTGCGTATAGTTTGTAGTCTTATTCACAAGCGTTAGGCAACCCCGCCTAGAGCGATTGATTTTGAAGGTCAGCGTTGAAATTTTTGCCAACTCGTAAACCAGTCGCACGCACGGCAGTTTCATCGCACGACTCGCTCGGCAGAGGCGCAGAAATCGCAGTGAGTGTTGGCGTATTTTTTGGTATTGGTTTGATGTTGGACAACGCTTTTGAGACGCGACCACTATTCATGATCGTGTGCAGTCTGTTTTCTGTGATTGGAAGCTTCGCCCGTCTTTGGTACGTCTACGACAACGACATGCAATTTCAAGAAGTTAAGCGTCGAAATTTGTCCACGAGTCACATGCGTGACTCAAACTTGGTTGGCGAAAAGTAAAACACGATGGCGATTGACGTAGACACCAAAATTTCGATTTTGTCGATGCGCGATACTGGCCCGGCTCCAGAGGCTGCGCTTGCGCGAGATATTGTCAAGCGTGGGCTGATTGCTTCGCCAATTTTTTTGGGCATCTCAGCGGCATTTTGGGGAGCCAACGGTGCATTTTCGTGTGCCTATGCACTGGCGATCGTGTTCGGAAATTTTGGTTTGGCAGCCGCGCTTGTTTCGTACACAGCGCGAATTTCATATGCGTTGATGATGGCATCGATGATGTTCGGTTATTTGTTGCGTATGGGTCTTGTTGCTGTCGCAGTTTTTGCGGTGCGCAATCTTGATTGGGTCGAATTCGTGCCACTCGGCTTGACAATTATTTTGGCGCATTTAGGTTTGCTTTTTTGGGAAATGCGATATGTTTCTTTGTCGCTTGCTTTCCCAGGTCTCAAGCCAAAAAAACAAAAAGATAACCAGTCAGCACAACAAATTGAAAGCGTTTCAAGATGATCATAAACAGTATTTTGTCGTTTGAGTTTCCACCGATCAACGAGTTGTTGCGTTGGCGCGATGTCGTGCCTGGTTTGAACAAAGTCGGATTGATCGCAATCGCATCGGCTCTCATCGGCACGCTCATTTTTCTTTCAGCAGCACGTAAAGATCCGAAAGTTGCGCCAAAAGGCACTCGCAACCTCGCAGAAGTGATCGTTGAATTCATCGAGAACAACATCATCATGCAAACAATGGGACGCGATGGCTTAGGTTGGACGCCATTTTTGTTGACGCTATTTTTGTTCGTTTATCTGTGCAACGTTCCAGGAATTATTCCGTTCATTCAGATGCCGGCAACCGCGCGAATGGCAATCCCGATGTTTTTGGCTGTGCTTGTTTGGATCGTCTTCAACGCCCAGGGGATTAGGCACCAGGGGCCAATTGGTTACTTCAAGAACATGATGTTTCCGCCGGGTGTGCCGAAGGCGCTTTACATCTTGATTACACCAATCGAATTGATTTCAACTTTGATCATTCGTCCGTTTTCGCTTGCAGTGCGACTTTTCGCCAACATGTTGGCAGGTCACTTGTTGCTCGTAATTTTCGCGCTTCTCAGCGAGGCACTGTTTCAGGCTCGCGACCGAATTCTGATTCCGATTGGAATTTTCCCGTTCTTCATGCTGGTCTTCTTGACAGGCTTCGAAGTTCTCGTTGCGTTCTTGCAGGCGTACATCTTTACAATTCTTGCGGCGGTTTATATCGCCGGCGCAGTACATCCAGAGCACTAAGTAATTAATTAATAACAACCAGACAGGAGACACAAAAAATGGAAGCACTATCAAAGATCGTCAAAGCGGCAGCTGATGCCGCGACTGGCGACGAGAAGAACATTGCAGCCGCAGGTTCCGCAGGTTTCGCCTACGGTCTTGCTGCAATCGGACCAGGAATTGGCATCGGAATGATTTTCGGTAGCGCAATTGAAGCAATGGCTCGTCAGCCAGAGGCTGCCGGCATGGTTCGCACCACGATGTTTCTTGGTGTTGCGTTTACTGAGGCGCTCGCGCTAATCGGTTTCGTAGTTGTAATTCTTCTGAAGTACGCATAAGAGATTTCATGCTCACAGCGTTTGTCAATATCAACTCGTTTTCGCAGGTGCGTGTCTCGTTCGACGTCGTATCTGCCGAGACAGGTAGCGAAGAGGGTGCACCAGTAGGACCTGGCCCGAACCCAATCTCACCAGAGATGAAAGAGTTGGTGTGGGGCGCCGGGTCGTTCATCGTGTTCTTGATCTTGATGCGCTTGTTCTTGGTACCAAAAGTGCGCAAGGGCATGGCAAGTCGCTATGAGTCGATTCAGGCAGATCACGAGTATGCATCAGCCACGCGTGCGGGTGCTCAAGCAGATGTTGCTCGCTACGAATCGGCAGTTGCCGAAATTCGCAGTGAGGCGGCGCGTCGACTCGAGACTGCTCGGCAAACACTCGACAAAGAGCGATCAGAAAAAGTTGCTCAAGTGAATGCTCAGATTGCATCGCGTCGTGCTGCGGCCGAGGCTGAAGTTGCCGCTGCTCGTGCCGCGGCGCAAGGTCAGATCGTTTCGGCGGTTGATGCTGTC
Source organism: Ferrithrix thermotolerans DSM 19514 (assembly GCA_945860575.1). Taxonomy (GTDB): domain Bacteria; phylum Actinomycetota; class Acidimicrobiia; order Acidimicrobiales; family Ilumatobacteraceae; genus BACL27. Next base: position 2,261 of record CAMAQQ010000068.1, on the reverse strand, counting down.
ACATCGCGAGCCACACAAATTGCCGTTGGGGTGTCTCCTGATGCGGCAATTGTTTCGCGTGCGGTGCAGCAAGCGATGGAAGGAAGTCGTTCGTGAATCTAATTTTTAAAGCGCTGCTTGCGGTTGAAGATCCGACTCAAACCCACCACTGGTTATTGCCAGAGACTGCCGAGATCATCTACGGCGGTCTTGCGTCTGTCATTGTTTTCGCCGGTCTTTTCAAATTCGCAGGCCCGATGGTCAAAAAGTCAATGAAGGCTCGAACAGAAAAGATCCAGGGCGAGTTAGATGGTGCGGCTAATGCTCGGTCAAAGTCTGAGTCAGATGCGTCGGGTATTCGCACCGCGCTTGGCGATATCGAGTCTGAGCGCCGCAAGATTTTGGCAGAAGCTGACACACAGGCAACGGCGATTCTCACGGATGGTCGTGCTCGATTGCTCAAAGAAGTTGCCGAACTCGAAGCCAAAGCAGTTGCCGATCTTGCAGCAGCCCGTGGTCGAAGTGGTGAAGAACTTCGCGGAGAAATTTCTCGCTTGTCTAGTGCGGCGATATCTTCAGCAGTTGCAGCCAGCCTTAACGAGCGCGCTCAGCAAGAACTGATTGAAGGTTTCATTAAGAGTGTTGGAGCATCAAAATGAGTGACGCACGCATCGAGGCATATAGCCGAGCACTTTTCGAAGTAGCCCAGGCTGAAGGTAACTTGTTGGTAGTTGAAGACGAACTGTTTCGAATGGCACGGGCAGTTGAATCAAACGAGCAATTGCGCGCGACTTTGACCGACGCAACGATTCCGGTTGCGCGTCGTCAACAAGTGGTCGAAGAATTACTTGGTGGCAAGGCCAGCAACACGAGTGTGCAACTTGTTTCGTTGCTCGTCGGCGCAGGTCGCGGTCGCGACCTAGTGGCAATCGTCGATCGACTTGTGCAGCGTGCATCAAGTGAGCAACAACGCGAAGTCGCAGAAGTGCGAAGCGCAGTTGCGTTGTCTGACGATCAGACGAAACGCTTGGCTGAGGCACTAAGCAAATCAACTGGTCGCAAATTAAATCTCAAAGTCGTGGTTGATCCGTCAGTTCTTGGTGGACTAGTCGCAACTGTCGGCGACGAAGTAATTGACGACACTGTGCGAACGCGACTTGAACAAATTAAGACACGAATCTGAAATATTTCTGAAAGGACATACACAAAATGGCTGAACTCACACTCTCTGCGAATGACATTGCAGCGGCAATCACCAAAGGGCTCGAGGGCTACAAGCCGTCGGTCGAAGCACGCACGGTTGGTCGCGTCACAGAAGTTGGAGACGGTATCGCGCGCGTAAGTGGCTTGCCAGATTGCGCAGTTAACGAGTTGCTTGAATTCGAAGACGGCACCATTGGATTGGCATTGAACCTTGACGAAGATTCAATCGGTGTTGTAGTGCTTGGCGAAGCCGAGTCAATTGAAGAAAATCAAACAGTTAAAGCAACCGGCAGAATTTTGTCGGTGCCAGTTGGCGACGCAATGTTAGGGCGAGTAGTAAACGCGCTGGGTCAACCAATTGACGGCAAGGGTGAAATCGTCGGTGCAATTATGCGTCGTGTTGAAGTTCAAGCGCCAGGCATCATGGGTCGCAAGCCGGTGCACGAGCCGCTACAAACTGGCATCAAAGCGATTGACGCGATGACACCAATCGGTCGCGGCCAGCGCGAACTAATCATTGGTGACCGCAAGACTGGCAAGACGACGATCGCAATCGACACAATTCTTAACCAACGTGGTCTGGGCGTGAAGTGCATTTATGTCGCCATCGGCCAAAAAGGTTCGACGATTGCGCAAACCGTAGAAGTGCTGCGTCAATTTGGTGCGCTTGAATACACGGTTGTTGTCGCAGCGCCAGCGTCAAACCCTGCGCCATTTAAATATCTTGCGCCATACGCAGGCTGTGCAATCGGTCAGCAGTGGATGGAAAACGGCGAGCACGCACTCGTCGTATATGACGACTTGTCAAAACAAGCAGAGGCATATCGACAGATTGCGTTGTTGTTGCGTCGTCCACCAGGTCGCGAGGCTTACCCAGGCGACGTGTTCTATCTGCACAGTCGTTTGCTTGAGCGTGCAGCGAAACTCAGCGATGAGCGCGGTGCTGGTTCCTTGACTGCTCTGCCAGTTATCGAAACAAAAGCTGGTGACGTATCGGCATATATTCCGACCAATGTAATTTCAATCACTGATGGCCAGGTTTATTTGCAAGACAACTTGTTCAAGTCAGGCGTTCGACC
>CAMAQQ010000067.1 GCA_945860575.1 Ferrithrix thermotolerans DSM 19514 | reverse complement strand
TGTCGTAAAGACATCGGTGTTGTCCCGGCGTGATTAGATTGTCCAACGATTGTTAGTTCCTGCCAAGAGATTCCTTGCACGCTGGTGACGGCGCCAATTCGTACGCCATTTGCTTCAAGCATCGGGCCTTGTTCGATGTGCAGCTCAACAAATGCGTGTGGCACGAGACCAGGACAAGGAGCGACTCCCGAGTAGCCAATTCTGACGAGTTCATCGCCAAGTTTTGCGCCATCAATAGCGATCACGTCGAGCGCTTCTTCTATTGGCATTCCACCAACATAAACGAGTGATCCGAGCATGTCGGGTGCGAACCTTGCGCCTTCTTCGTCAGTAAATATGCCGACCGAAAGTGGCCGGGGCGGTACAACACCCGCTTTCTGGCAAGTTTCAATAACTTCGAGCGCCGCCAATACGCCGTAGCAGCCGTCAAATCTTCCACCTGTTCGCACAGTGTCGATATGCGAACCCGACATCACTGGGGCGCCAGTGCCGACGTTCCATGTGCCAATTATGTTTCCAACTGCATCAATAGAAATTTCAAGACCGCACTCACGCATCCAATCAACAAGCAGGTTTCGACCGTGCATATCTTCATCAGTCAACGCAAGTCGACAATTTCCTCCACCTTCAATCGGTGATATCTCTGCGAGTGCATTAATTCGCATCATCAAACGATCGCCATCAATGGATAACTTTAGATTCTGGTTACTAAAGTCTCCGAGAGCCACTTGGAGATTTTACACCCATCTTTGCCATGATGTATAGATGATCAATCACCAGCGTCTAACTAAGGTGCTCGAAATTGAAGAAGCTTTGTTTCTGAAACTTCACCCAAAGTCAAAAATTGCATCTGAGTCAAGTTCTAATTCGTTGATCGGTGGTGTGCCAATGCCGTGGATGACTCGTTTGCCTGGGGCATTTCCGATTCATGTTCGCCATGCACAAGGAGCATTGTTTACTGATATTGACGACGTCAACTACATCGACTTTTGTCTCGGAGACACTGGCTCAATGACGGGTCATGGGGTGATTGAAATTACGCAGGCGATGTCTGCGCAAATGAACAAGGGCTCAACAACGATGCTGCCGACACAGGACGCGACTTGGGTAGGTGAAGAACTCACTCGTCGATTTGGTCTGTCTAAATGGCAATTCACAGTTAGTGCTACCGACGCAAATCGTTTTGTCTTACGCATCGCAAGACATCTCACTAATCGTCCGAAGGTGTTGGTACACGACTGGTGTTATCACGGCACAGTCGATGAAACACTCGTGATAGCAGCTGAAAACGGGCAAACCATATCTCGACCAGGCGCCATCGGACCGCAAATTGACCCTGCGCTGACGACGCGCGTAGTGCCGTTCAATGATCTTGAAGCACTCGAAAAACAACTTGCACACCGTGATGTTGCTTGCATGTTGATCGAACCCGCACTTACCAATATCGGGATCGTCTTACCAGAACCGGGATATTTGGCGGGTGTGCGTGAATTGACATCGAAATATGGAACGCTGTTAATTGTTGATGAGACGCACACGATCTGTGCTGGTACTGGTGGGTGCACAAAGCTATGGAATCTTAAACCCGATATTTTCGTGATCGGCAAAAGTATCGGAGGCGGATTTCCGGTTGCCGCCTATGGGTTATCCGAAGATCTTGCTGCGAAATTACAAAACAAAATCTTCCAGCACGATGTCGATGTATCTGGCATTGGTGGAACTCTCGCTGGAAGCGCATTGGCGATGGCATCAATCAAAGCGACTCTTAGCCACTGTTTGCTACCCGAACAGTTCGAGAAAACTATTGATTTGGCTTCGCGATGGGCATCTGGCGTTGAGGAATCTTTCAAAAAACATGAACTCAACTGGAGTGTTCAACGACTAGGTTGTCGCGCTGAGTATTGGTTTTGTGAGCCACCGAAAAACGGAGCGCAAGCGGCAGCCGCATCAGACCCGCAACTCGAAAGTTTCATGCATCTTTGGGCCATGAATCGCGGTGTTTTGTTGACTCCTTTTCACAACATGGCTCTTATGTCGCCTTTTCATACGACACAAGATGTCGACACGCACACGCAAGTGTTCGCTTCCGCGTTAGATACATTGCTCAACTAGCAACTCATGACGATTCAACAGTTTTTGTTCATTGCCATAATTGTGCTGGGCGCGTCAATGATTCAGGCGTTATTTGGTTTCGGTTTTGGATTGATATCGGTTCCGTTGATGATTTTTTTCGTTGACCTACCGACTGCGGTTGTGACTGCAACAGCAGTTTCTACCGTTAGTTGTGCGGTTCAATGGTGGGAGTCTCGCGCGGTTCAAGTTCGTGAGATGGCGCAACGACTTGTCTATTCGGCACTTATTGGGATGCCATTTGGCTTGTGGTTTCTTTTGAACCTTGACGCCAGATTAATGAAAGCCATCCTCGGAGTTGTTGTGCTGGTTGGTGTGTTCTTGAGTATCAAAGGATTCGATTTGCAACGGCTACCCAAGACATTTGACTACGCAATGGGAATAGTTGCCGGCGTGCTTTCGACGGCGACTTCGACAAATGGTCCGCCGCTCGTATTTCTTCTTCATGCACGACATTTTTCGCCACAAGATTTTCGTGCGGTTCTGAACAGAGTTTTTACCTTTCTCAATTTCTTGACTTTGGTGATTTTCGCTTTAGCGGGCGAGTTGACGATCGATGCATTGCGACTCGCTTTGTTTTCAATACCCGTCATGGGAGTCGGAGTCTTTTTTGGAACGCGTCTGCGAACTACAATTAACCCAGATCACTTTAGAAATCTAGTGATTGGTCTGCTGACGCTGAGTGGTCTGAGCGCAATCATAAACGCGATATTTAGTTAACTATTCAGAGGGTTGCTTTATCTGCCAAACCACTCAAGCCATTGCTGTTGTGTCTGAGGCTTAAACACATGATTCGTCGCAACCACTTCGCCAAGATGGCCTGACGGCATTGCCGAATATTGATGACCTGGACACACCAAGGTATCTGTCGGCATTTTGGCAAGTGTTTGCAAACTGAAGTACATCTCGCCAGGGTCACTACCGGGCAAATCTGTTCTTCCGCATCCTTCAAGAAATAGTGTGTCACCAGCAACGAGCCGCTGTTCAACTAAAAAACATTGACTGCCTGGAGTGTGCCCAGGCGTGTGTACAAAAGTTATTTCAATATCGCCGACACACAATTTGTCTCCACCAGAATGCTTGACCAAGTCGTTATCTGAGATTCCCGTCGTGCGAGTAACCCAACTGGCTTCGTTCACATTGACATGAATCGGTACAGGTTGCAATTCGAGCAACGCGGCAACACCTTCAATATTCATACCCATCATTGAGCCACCAACATGGTCCGGGTGGTAATGCGTGGCGAGCACACCAGTTAATTTCATATCGTCGTCGGCGACAATTTGCAGCAAATCGTTGACAGCGTACGCGGGGTCGACAATTACACAATCTCGAGTTTGCTTATCACCAATCAAATAAACGAAGTTAACCATCTGATTAGCAAGATGATCGGATACTGCAAAGTCACGACCAGAAAGCAATTGTCGAAAATAGAGACGATCTGCTGTGATATTCGTTTTTTCAATATTCATAGTTCAATAGATTAGCGACCTAGTCTGAGTCTGTGAGTCTTGAAAGCAAAGAATTGCGGTACGGCATAATCGGCACCGGAATGATGGGTCGGGAGCACATTCGCAATTTGCTGGCGATCGATAATTGCAAAGTTGTTGCGATCAGTGATTCAAACGCGCCGAGTCGCGCCAGCACCGCTCAATTGATCGGTAGTGCACGACAATTCTCGGATTATCGCGAAATGCTTTCGACACAGGATCTCGATGCAATCGTGATCGCAACGCCAAATCAGACTCACTTCAATATTCTCAGTGATGTTTTCGATACAGGATTACATGTGTTGGTCGAAAAGCCACTCTGCACAACGGTCAAGGATTGCCAACTAGCGATCGAGCGCGATGTACAAACGTATCGCGATGGCAGGGTGGTATGGGTTGGGCTTGAGTATCGCTATATGGCACCAACTAAACGACTAATTAGTGAAGTTTCATCGGGCTCTTGTGGCAAAGTGCAAATGGTTGCTATACGTGAACATCGGTTTCCCTTCTTGGACAAAGTTGAAAATTGGAACCGCTTCACCACAAATACGGGCGGGACATTGGTTGAGAAGTGTTGCCATTTTTTTGATGTGATGAATCTAATCGCAGGCTCTAACGCAGTTCGGGTATTTGCTTCGGGAAACCAAGACGTCAATCATTTGGATGAAATATACGAAGGCAGGACACCAGACATTTTGGATAACGCATTTGTGATCGTGGATTATCAAAATGGAGTTCGCGGAATGCTTGATCTTTCAATGTTCGCTGAGGGTTCTAAAAATGAGCAAGAGATTTCGGTGGTGGGAAGTGCAGCAAAAATTGAAGCTTTAATCACAGAATCAAAAGTGCGGGTGGGTCTTAGAGCAAATGGTGCTCAAGGCGTTCAAGAGTTTCTCGTCGAACAGCCACAGGGTGTTGTTGCTGGGTTTCATGCTGGCGCTTCTTTTCTTGAACATCTCGCAATGCAAAATGCTATTCGTAAAGGCTTAAAGCCCGAAGTGACACTGCGCGATGGATTGAATTCGGTAGTGATCGGACAAGCCGCTCATCTGAGCATTGCCGAAAAACGAGTTGTTGAAATTGCTGAATTTATTTAATCTTCGCGTTTAGACAACGAGTGTCAATCCACCGTCAACCACGAATATCTGGCCAGTTGCGTATTTGTTTCGAATCAACGCAATAGTCGCTTCACCACAATCTTGTGGAGTTGCGGAACGCTTAAGCGGTGCAACACGGGAAACATTGTCGTGTTGCGCCTGCCAGTCGCGTGTCCACGGGGTTTCAACCAAGCCGGGTGCAACAGCATTTACTCGCACGGGGCCACAAGATTTAGCCAATAGAACTGTCATGTGGTTGAGTGCCGCTTTCGTCATCGCGTAAGCGATCGAACTTCCAACAGGTCTGACTCCGGCGATCGAAGTGATATTTACAACGTTTCCATCCGTACTTTTCTTTAGATGGGGGATAGCGGCTTTTGTCAACCACCAAGTGCCAAAGACATTGACATTGAATGTTTTTTCGAAAATTTCGTCGGTCAGCGAATCTAGATCTGGATGCGCCACCAGCGTCGTCCAACCAGCGTTATTGATCAATATGTCAAGTTGGCCAAATCTCTCGAGAGTCTGGCCAATCAAATTCTGACCAGCGGCTTGATCGCTGATATCGGCCTGAATATAGAGCGACTCACCAGGTAAAGACTGTGCGACTTGCTGACCGGCATCAACCGAGTTTGCTGAGTTGACTACGACAGTCGCCCCGAGATCACTCAATCGCCGGGCGATCTCTTCACCGATACCTGATGACGAACCAGTGACGATCGCAACCTTGCCCAACAGTTCTGTGTTTCGTTGTGTGTCTTGTTCTTTGCTCATTAATACTTTGCTCCTTTAACCAAGTTATACGAAGGTGTTAAGAATTTTTGAGCGCAATTTATCGACTTTGCCTGTCTCTTGTTCATGCCGATCCATGCTGCTCGAAAGTTTCAACAAGCCGTTAATTCCGAAATATCGCAAAGGTTCCACTTCCCACTTGTGTGACGGCTGGTTAACCCAGGCCAGTCTCGTTAACGGATGTTGGTCGCCAGTGATTAGATGAGCAAGTGTCCGAGCCGCAAGATTAGTTGCGGCAACACCATCGCCCACATACCCGCCAAGCGATGCCATTCCAGATCGCTGATTGAAATTCACCGATGGTGTCCAATTTCGTGGCACACCAAGTGGTCCTCCCCAGCGATGTGAAACTTCAAGGTTCTTGGTAACAGGAAATATTTTGTGCATTGACGAAATGATCTGTCGATGTATTTCTTCATGATTGTCGTACTCAGGTTTTACTCGTGACCCAAAGTGATACGGTGCACCTCTGCCGCCAAATGCGATACGACCGTCGCGGGTAATTTGCACATAGATAATCATGTTGCGGCCGTCGTGGTAAGTCTCACGATTCTGCCAACCGATTTCATCGCGTTGCAACTTCGTTAATGGCTCGGTGGCGATCATATACGAATACAGTGGCGCAAGAGTTCTGCGGTGCCGCCTAATCTGCGATGTAAATCCCTCTGTCGCGCGAATCACGACTTCAGCACGAATGCTTGCTTCTCTTAGTTTCAGGCTCCGTGACTTAATTTCATCGACGCGCGAATTCTCATAAATTTTTACGCCCTTGCGCTCGACCGCATTCGCGAGTCCAGACACCAATTTTGCTGGATGAATTACGGCGCAATGTGGCGTATAACTAGAAGCGAGTAATTCGGGGATGTTTATTTTTGCTACCGATTCGTGAGGTGAGAGCATTCTTGAATCACCCTCGTCGAAACCGTAGTTACGCAGTTGTTTCACGGCCGCAATTACACGATCGCGTTGCACAACGTTAGTGGCACCTTCGATCGTGCCGCCGCGGTGGTAATCGCAATCGATGTTTTCAAGGTTGATTATTTCTTCGATTTCATTGAGTGTGGCAAAACTCTGCTGGTACATATCAATTGCTTGTTGGCGATCGTGTTGTTTCTCGATTTCCGAAAGGGTCATTGGCAGAAACCCGCTGCACCAACCGCCATTGCGACCGCT
>CAMAQQ010000066.1 GCA_945860575.1 Ferrithrix thermotolerans DSM 19514 | reverse complement strand
AAAGGCATCATCACATCCATAACAACTGCATCCGGTGAAGTTGTAAGAATTGCGTCGAGTGCGGCGACACCGTCTTTAGTGACCGATACCTCGTATCCCTCAAGTTCAAGCACGCGTTGAACTGCATTGCGGACAGCAGGGTCGTCTTCGGCGACAACCAGTTTGAATATTTTTTTTGCTGTTGCTTTCATTTCTATAACGGTACTGACCACAAATGCCCAGAAATGGCTTGAATCAGGATCGCGTCAACTTCTTAATAGTTTCTTAATTTGTGCTGTTCTAATTCTTAATAACGAGTTGCAAGATCTATTCGCTCAAGGAATCCCCCTAGAGCATTACGAAAGGAAAATCTAATGATGAAGAAACGAAATATCGCAATTTTCGTCGGCATGGCAATTGCCGGCGCAATCGCAGGATCAACACTTGGTGTACCAAGTGGAGTAAGTGCTCAACCACAGCTACAAGCGGTGTCAATTGGCATGGCGAGTGCAGAGAAAATGCAACATGAAGGCAAGAATGGCCATGGCAAAAATATGGAAGAAGTTGCTGCGATTCTTAAACTCACCAAAGAAGAGCTTCGAACTCAGGTACGAAGTGGCAAGACACTCGCAGAAATTGCAACAGCACAAAAAGTTGACATCAAGTTGGTTATCAGCTCAATTGTTGCAAATATCAAAACCTACATTGCCGAAGAACTCGCCTCAGGTGAGATCACTAAAGAACAGGCTGACAAAAAATTGGCCAATGTAGAAACGAAAGTTACCGAGATGGTCAACAGCCTGCCGCCAGCACGCGGTGAGCGTGGTCAAGGTAAGCAAAACAAAAGCGAATCAAAGGTAACTACAACAACTGTCGGATAATCCCCCAAACCGACACCAAGAGCGGTCGATGTCTAGAACTTCTAGACATCGGCCGCTTTTTTATTTAAGTTGAATGTGTCTGCTTGTTGCACAGATGCAGAACCTGCAAATGAAAACAGAGTTGCGCCGATCAACGAGCAGACTCCGGCGGCGAGATACGACGAGCGATAACCACCCGCGACGTCGTAAAGCCAACCAAGAAGTAGCGGTCCAAATGCAGTACCCGAAAATGAAATCAAACCAGAACGCGCCGCAATAAGCGGATAATCGCGAACACCAAAACGCTCAGCCAGCAACAACGATTGCATCATCACCATATTGCCGATCGTGACACCAAACAAACCGATCGCAATGAGCAAACCGATTCGATTGTTGACTAAACCGAGGCTTGCCAGCGACACACCTTGCATCGCCGCGAGACCAACTGTAAATCGTGTCATGTTTAGTTTCGGAATAATGCGGCCAGCGACAAAGCGCGAAACAATTGACATCGACGAGAGAATGATGGTTGCAAGCGTTGCAGTTGAACGATTTGTGCGCTCTTCAACGAGTTTGACTAGTTGTAACGCACCACCAACTTGAGCACCGAGTGCAAAAATATATCCAAAAGTGATTGCTCTGAAGAACCTGCTTCGCACTGCATCGGCAAGTGGTGTGCCCGAAATATTTGCGACATCACCCGGCGCAGCTCGCGCGCCGTCAGGCAACCAACCATATGGTTGCGGAAACGCGCGCAATAAAAGCAGTGTGATTGGCACGGTGCCACAAAACCAAATCAACGCCAGCCATGGTGAACCATTGCGAATGCCTTGAGTGTCGAGAATCCATTTAATAAATGGTGTGACGACAATGCCGCCCATTGATAAACCTGTCGATGCAACAGCCAGTGCGCTCGCCCGTCGAACATGAAACCACCGCGTGACGACGGTTGTGACAGGCCCCATACCCGATGCTGACCATCCGAGTGCGTAAAAGCCGTAAGCGACAAAAAGTTGCCATCTCTGCTCAACGAAGCGCATAGAAAACAAAGCGACAGCGGCGAGCGTTGCACCGCCGATGATCATGATTCGCACATCGTGTTTGGCGATTAACTTGGCGATCGGAATGCCCGAAACTCCGCCGACCAAGAAAAAGAAAGTTGTCGCCAACGAAATCGACGAAACTGACCAACCGAGTTCGCGGCTGAAAGCCTGCAGATAAACGGCCAGGCCGTAGAAGCCGAGACCCGAAGAGAAAGTTAAAAGAGTGAAGCAGGCGCTGACGACCCACCAGCCCGGAAATTTATCCGTTCGAGTGAAAACGCTTTTTGCCATTACAACTGTTGCAATTCGTCAATTGACGCAGCGAGACGATGGTCGCGCTCGGTGATCGCACCCTTGTCGTGCGAACGCAAAAAGATTTCAACTACGTTCCACGAGTTCGACCAATCGGGGTGATGATTTTGCGCTTCGGCAATTGCTGCCACCCGAGTCATAAACGCAAATGCTTCAGCAAAATTTGCGAACACGAACTTTTTGTACAGCGCACCATCAACTTCTTGCCAGTCAGGTGCCACCCGCCAACCTTAGGTGGGGGTGACTAATGGCTACTAGTTGAGTGGGGCGTGGCAGGCAACAGCGCCGAGTTTGTACGTGCTGAGCGACGGTCTCTCACTCGCACATCGTGCGGCAAGTTCAGGCGACAAAGTTGCACGAACATGACAACGGGTATGAAAGCGACAGCCCGACGGTGGGTTCGCCGGACTCGGCAACTCGCCCTGCAACAAAATGCGTTTGCGACGGCGTTCAACTTTTGGATCAGGAATCGGCACCGCCGACAGCAGTGCTTGCGTATACGGATGTTGTGGATTAGCGAACACTTCGCGCACCGGCCCAGACTCAACAATTGAGCCGAGATACATCACTGCAATGTCGTCGGCAACATGTTGAACCACAGACAGATCGTGCGAAACAAATAAGTAACTCAACTTGAGTTTTTCTTGCAGTTCAGCAAGCAAATTCAGCACACCAGCACGAACGCTGACATCGAGAGCAGACACTGGTTCATCGAGCGCAAGAATTTTTGGATTGAGTGCTAAGGCGCGCGCGATCGCGATGCGTTGGCGCTGACCGCCAGAAAATTCGTTCGGATACTTGCTAGCTTGGGCACGATTAAGGCCCACGAGTTCAAGCAATTCAATAATGCGCTTTTCTTGATCTTGTGGCGACATGCCAAAGTTCTCGAGCGGCTCGGCAATCGCATCACCGATTGGCAAGCGTGGGTCTAGCGAAGCAAACGGGTCTTGAAACACAATCTGCAAATCTTTGCGCATCTCGAGTCGTTCAGACTTTGAAAGTTTGGCGACATCGCGACCCAGCACCGTGATTGAACCCGCTTCTGGCGCGGCCATGTTTAAAATTTCAAGCAGCGTCGTTGTTTTGCCGCAACCAGACTCGCCCACAAGCGCCAAACTCCGCCCCTGACGTAAAACTAAGTCGACACCATCAACTGCATAAACAGATCCGACTCGGCGTCGCAACAGCGAGCCCTTCAAAAGAGGGAACGTTTTTTGCAAACCACGAACCTCCAGTGCGACGGCATCGCTAATCGACGAAACAGCAACATGTGCGGGGCCCTCTTGAAATAACTTTCCGGCATCTTGCAACCCAAAAATTTCGCTCTGTCGAGCACACGCTGTCAATCGGGTTGGTGAAAAGTTGACCAACTCAGGAGTCTTAGCCGTGCACACATCGCTTGCGGCTGGGCAACGGGGTGCAAAAGCACAACCAATCGGCAGATTCACGGGCGAAACTGGCGCACCAGAAATTGAAACCAGGCGTTCACCCGAGGCGATGTCGAGTCGCGGAATCGATCGCAACAAACCAATTGTGTAAGGCATCGCAGGTTGCGCATATACCTCGTCGACCGAGCCAATTTCGACGACTTTACCCGCATACATAATCGCCACGCGATCGGCAATGCCCGCAACAACACCAAGGTCGTGAGTGACCAGAACGATTGCAGCGCCAGTCATATCGCGCGCGGTCTTGAGTACATCAAGAATCTGAGCCTGCACGGTGACATCAAGTGCAGTCGTCGGTTCGTCGGCGAGCAAAACTTTTGGTTCATTGGCAATTGCGAGAGCAATCATCACACGCTGGCGCATACCGCCAGAAAACTCATGCGGGTACGACTGCGCACGTTCGGCTGGTCGTGGAATGCCAACTATTTCGAGCAACTCGATGGCTCGCTTGTGCGCGGCCTCAGTTGAAACATCTTTATGAATCAACAACGCTTCGGCAATTTGTCGCCCGATCGTATGCACAGGGTTGAGTGCCGAGAGCGGGTCTTGAAAAATCATCGCAATTTCATTGCCACGATATTTCGACATCTGGTCGTCGTTTAACTCGAGCAAATTCACACCGTTGAACATGACCGACCCAGAAACTGTTGCACTGTCGGGCAACAAGCCAATCGCTGCGAGAGAAGTTACTGTCTTACCCGAACCAGATTCGCCCACGATGCCGAGCACTTCGCCAGCACGAATGTCAAGCGAAACATCACGCACCGCTTGAACGATGCCAGCCTCACTTGGGAAGGTGACTGAGAGATTGCGAATCTCAATTATTGAGTTGTCGACGTTGCTAGTCATGACGCGATTTTCATGAGACAGTGCTTTTCTTAACGCGCAATGCACCTGGGTCAAACGCATCACGAAGTCCGTCACCAATAAAACTGACTGCCAAGACAGTTAATACGAGAAGTGAACCCGCGAATATAAACAACCATGGATAAGTAAGAGCCGCACCTGTTCCTTCGGCAATTAGCGTGCCCAGCGAAACGTCAGGAGCAGCAACACCAAAGCCGAGATAAGACAAACCTGTTTCTGCCAAAATTGCGCCGCCGACATTCAATGTTGCTGCAATTATTAAAATAGAAGCCATATTTGGCAACAAATGTCGGAAGATAATTTTTCGTGTTGGTACACCCATATATCGTGCGGCACGAACGAAGTCGCGTTCACGCAAACTCATTGCGAGACCTCGAACGACTCGAGCAGTAATCATCCAGTCGAAAATTGTTAAACCAACAACCAGCAACAACCACGTTTTACCTTGATAAAAACGCGAGAGAATCACCAGAACCAAGAACGAAGGTAGAACAAGCAAAAGGTCGACAAACCACATAGTTGCTTTGTCTGCACGCCCGCCGAGATAGCCAGCAAAGGCACCAACAATCGCAGAAAGCCCAGTCGAAAACACGGCGACCAATAAGCCAATTATTAACGACTTCTGCAAACCGCGTGTCGTTTGCGCAAACACATCAACTCCGATTTGTGTGGTGCCGAACCAATGCGATGCCGATGGGCCCTTGAGCAAACTCGAGAAGTCGCTCTCTGAATAATTCCACTGACCGATATACGGGCCGCCAAAAGCAAACAAAAACATAAACGCGATGACGCCCAGACCGAAGACTGCAGTTTTATTGCGAAAGAATCGTCGTCTAATTAGTTGTCCGCGTGAGATTCGCTCTACTGCCGCGTCTACTACTACTTGCTCAGTCGTCACGCGCGCGACCTAACTCGTGGGTCAAGAATTGCCAAAATCACATCGGCTAGAAAGCCTGAGAACAACACAAGCACCGCGGTGAACGTGACGACAGCACTCACTGAGTTGATGTCGTTCTTGGCTACGGCACTGATAAACCATTGACCCATGCCATACCATCCGTAAATTGTTTCGGTGAATGCGGCGCCAGCAATTAGCAGACCAAAGCCATAGGCAAAAAAAGTCGCCATCGGAGAAATCGCAACTCGCAAACCGTGCTTGAACAACGCCTGGCGGCGAGTCAAACCTTTCGCGCGCGCCGTACGCAAGTGATCGCTGCTTAAAACATCGAGCATCGTATTGCGCTGATAACGCGAGTAAAAAGAAATACTGCCGAGCGCAATTGAAAGTGTTGGCAAAATCAAATGTTGAAGTCGATCACCGAAGCGACCAAGCGAAGAACCGACGTAGCCAGGCGTATATTCGCCCTGAGTGAAGAAAAAAGTCGAGCCAATTGCATCGTTAAATTTAATGCCGACAAACTTGAGCAAAATCGCCAACAAAAAAACCGGGGTCGACAAAATAAAATAAGCGAACAAACTTGTGCTGCGATCAAAAATCTCATATTGCCGAACAGCACTGACAACGCCAACTATCACGCCAATTGTCGCGCCGAGCAAAGTGCCGAGCATCAGTAATCGCAAACTCACCCAAACTCGGCGCGAGAATTCTTCATTGACGCGGTTTTGATCTAGATCTTCGCCGAAGTCGCCTTGCAAAACATTGCCAGCCCACTTCACATAACGCGTTGTAAATGGAACCTCGTCGTTGACGTTGGCCCGGTTCAACACTGCATCGATTGATTCTTTGGGAATCGGTGGGTTTGCGGCTTCATAGTTGCCGCGAGGGCTCAACGCGATCGAAGCCAGAAAATATCCCATTGAAGAGGCGATAAGCACCAATAGAACAAAGTTCAAGAAGCGCCGCGCTATGTAACCCACCATTTAGAACCCTTTAAAACCCTGTAAAACCCGCCAAATAAGCCAAAACTTCTAAATCAGCACGCTATCAGGGCATTTATTCTGATGAACAATAAATTAATTCAGAGTGAACAAGTCGTCTTTTAAATTGTTAGTTTTAATGTCAATAATTCCTTGGCAATAGCCATGGACAACCACCTAGAGGGGAAATAAATGAAAAGCAAACTAGTCAAGCGCGTTATCGCTCTGGCTTTGGTAGGCGCAGTTGTCGCACCATTTGGTATGACGACTCAAGCCGGTGCTGCCAAAGATGGCGGCTCGCGTCAAATTAA